>DUYW01000065.1 GCA_013349825.1 Gammaproteobacteria bacterium
AGATCGCAGCCAATAGCAGGCTATTAGCAAGATTTTCAACGAAGATATTGGGCGCTATGGGCGTTAGACATTTACACATGACTTATTCAGGGGTTCCCTAACCTGATGAGTGAGTTATCCTAGAATTATCTAAGAAATGAGGTTTCTTACAGAAACAGCTTTAGCACTTTCTTGACAGGGTAAATCTTGCTTTGCAGAAGCCGGTAATTTCAGGCTTGGTGGAAATAGTCAGGGTCAGCTATTGTGGGACCCAGCCTGCCTCTTTCATTTTTTGATAGGCTTCAGCCCAGCTTTTTTCTGACGGTGAATTTGCACTACTGTCAAGGTTAGGGTTAGCTTGATTGTGAAGTGGCAATTGAGTATCAGGTTGTGACTCAATTTGTTCACGGGCTAATTTTTGGAATTTCAGCTCTGGAGAAGGTGCAATCGGTTGGCTGGAGGTTTCGGGTATCTCAAGCATCCGTTTAACCACCAATTTTTCCCCGGACAAATCGATTGGTTGACGGCTGGTCAGGTGAGGAGACTTCAATCGTTATGGTGTTCTCTATTGAAGCGGTATCCGCTGGAGTCATGGTGGCAGCTTGGTTAACGGTTTCACTGTTTTGTTCTGCTGCTGCAGGAGCTACGGAGGACTCGGTCTCTTCTGCAGGTTGGTCGACTGTTATTGAGGCCTTGGGTATCTCGCGTTCCCTGTAGATTGTGTTGCTATGGTCTACAGTGGTTTTTTCAGCGTTTTGTGGGCCTGTAATTTCAACCTGGTGATTCGTTGGGGAGCGTGTCTCCTCTGATGCCCTCTCAACTTCAATATAGTTTTCTTCGTTACGAGCTACGGTTACTTTAGTCTGATCAGCTGGGCCAGTCAGCTCAGTGATGGTCTGTACAACGGCTTCTTCAGGCGTCTCAACAGCTGCTTCTGCGGCTATTTCAGTCTCTCCATCGACTGTTGAATTAAGATTGGTTTCCAAATTAGTTTGACTATCTGCATCAGTTGTCGTCAACTTTTCTGGCTCTGGCTCTGGCTCTGGCTCTGGCTCTGGCTCTGGCTCTGGCTCTGGCTCTGGCTCTGGCTCTGGCTCTGGCTCTGGCTCTGGCACGATGATAGGCTCAACCGATTCAGGGATGTCCTCAATATTACTTTTTGCGATAGGTGCAGTGATTGAGGGGCGACTCTCTTGTGGATCACTCTCTGATGAATTCCATTCACGTTCAAGTGAGGTCTCCTCCGGTTTCTGTGGAGGTACACTGCTATCTGCCAGCAATACCACCTGAAAAGGGCTGGAGTCACCCACCCATTCTGCCTCACGACTGTGAGAGAGCAGAACAGATGCCAATACTCCGTGCCCTATTACCGACAGAACAACTGCAGTCAGTACGCGATACTGTTTCAAAACTACCCCTGTTTAACCCACTTCAACAAAATACCTCTTCACACAAGCTATCGTGCAGCCTTGCCGAGGTATCCCATAAAATCAGAAATCAAACAGTGGTAGGAGGTGCCCGTATGGGCAGAGATTTCAGGAAAGCAGTATCGAGCGGCATTTCCTGAGTAAGAATTTGTAAATAGTCGAAACGTTCATGACTGAACAGCAGCGGCTGCCCACCCATATTTGTTATATCGGAAGAGATCAGATTAAACAGACAGTAGGGGCATTCCATACTAACGGTTACCATTCTCTCTGGAGTTTCAGAATCTTGATCTTGATCCAGATTGATCCAGAGAGTTGTCTGGTTGCCTTGCAGGGTGCAGAGGGTCATAAAATACCCATTTTCTGCAGGCTCTGAAAATGCGGCATGGATCGTTGGTGCCACCAGTTGTAACAGCAACGTCCACACCAATAGTCGCACAATACGATTCACCTTACCTTGTGCGCGGAGTGCCATCATGCTGCTCAAGACAACTTACTCTGCATCCACATGCAGCGTCTCAAACTCAAACGGGATCTCATAGGTGACCCCCTCCAGTTTGATTTTGAGCCGTGCAATCCAGCTCATCAATGAACGTGTACAGATCGACAGGCTTCCTTCTCCCTGGAACTGCACTAAACCCTCTGCATCCGGTTGTGGCATAAGGCGGTATTGCAGGTACCCCATATACATCTCTTTTCCTTCAAAAAGCACCTCTACCGAGAGTGGCTGTAGTTGTTGAAAGGTTGCAGTAAGCTGAAGTGGCTTATTGGGATCAGGCTGTTTTGGATTCATCTCAAAGTTCACTTCCCCCCCCTGCGGTAACTGGACACTACACGCCTGTAGATGGAGCGGACACCCTGCCACTACCGGAAACACCACGCTCTCAGCACTCTCTTGAAGCAGCCCACGCCCAAAATACAGTGCCACCAATAGCGGTACCGCCAGAACCAAAATTATCTTCCACTCTCTTTTCATTGTCGTCATCAATATTTCCGCAGCAGGCTCTCTATTCTCAGACAGACCACTGGAGTTGGTTCCTAGAATTGACCACTCTGCTGAATCACCTTCAAATCACGCACCATGGCATCTGGCATGTGTGGCGTGGTGAAGATTGCATGAAGCTCTCCCTCAGGATTCAACAGAAAGATAGTTGCTGAATGGTTCACCAGATAGGTATCTTTCAGTGCATCCGGTATGGTCTCATCCTGCCCAATCACCAGCGCCTTACCACCCATATAGTAGACCTTTTCATAGATTGCTCCCATACTCCTTGCCAGTTGATCAACCCTCCCCTGTTCAGCGGTGACCCCTTTAAATCGAGGATGGTAGAACTCTACATAACGCTGAATTCCTTCAGGAAGATCACGTTGAGGGTCGACTGAAACAAAGACCACTTGCGGCAATTCCGCCTCTGCCACACCCGCTGTCTCCAACTGGCGCAACATCTCTGCCAGATTGAATAGCTCTGTTGGACATACATCCGGGCAGTGGGTATAACCATAAAAGAAGAAACTCCACTTTCCCTTCAAATCTGTATTGGTGAATCCAGAGCTTCCATGGTGCAACAGCTCAAATTGAGGAACCTTGCGAGACTCAGGAAGGATAATGGCCCCCTCTGTCGGGGGTGGTTCTGAGCTATGTTCGCAGCCCAGCAAAAGTATAAACCCTGTAACCAGAATTAAACTTCTCACAACTCCCCCTCTGAGGAGGTCATTGAATCGCTGTTTCATTGATATAAGTTCCAGACAATCTGCGGTGAATAGTACGCTGATGGTGACGCTACCCGAACATCCGCTTTAATGGTTATGGTGTCCATGACCGCTGTTCATCATCATTTTTCCTTTACGCACAACCGCTTCAAACTTCTGCTCTACACCACTTTTCAGTGTCAATGTTACCCCTACCTTCTCACCCGCTGTAGGCACATGGTCCGGGCCTATTAACATAATGTGCCAGCTTCCAGGCTCCAGCATCACACTCTGATGAGAGGCGACCTTGATCTCAGATTGTTGGGCCATTTTCATCATTCCATCTGCCATCACGGTGCGATGCAGTTCAACGCGAGCCCCCGGTATCGTGGTCTTGGCTTCTACCAATATAATGTCGGAACTGGAGTGGTTCTCCAACCCCATAAACAGTGCCAGAGCGGGTGCATTGGGGGGAGCTGCACGCATCCAGGGGTCAGTGACCATCAACTCGTCTGCTGCAAAGAGGGAAAAAGAGGCCAGCAACATAAGAAATGCACCCAGTGGGTGTAAAATAGATCGTTTCATCAATATTCTCCAATCCGGATCGGATTATCAATAGTTGTGCAGCACACACTTTTGTGTGTCTACAACAGGGATTCGTACAACGGTAACGAAGGGGAAAACTAGGCAGAAAAGTGTGGAGGCCCACGAATCAGGAATGAGGACCCAATCAGGCGTGCCACTAAATTTTGCCCCCCATCACCCACTCTCACTACGGCTTGAGGAGGGCACACTCCCATTGGTACGGGTGTCAAATCCATCCATCCACTTGCGTGAGCCTGAACCGTACAGGTAGGACACTGAACTTTGAGTTGGGTTGTATTGAGATCTTGTTGCTCTTCACCGCCACTGTTCAGTGCCACAAAAAGCTGTTGGTATCCATACGCAGTACAAACAGTGGTTGTGTACCCCTCCTCAGAGGCCGATACGGCACCATGAAGATAAGGGACCATTGCATGAAACAGAAAGGCGATCAGCCCTATCAACATCGTGATACGTCTCTGCAGGTGGTTCTGTTTGGATGTGATCAGGGTCATCAGTTGTGCTCTACGTCTCTGCTCCATCAATAGTATCGCAAGCAGAATAGCGGCATTTTTACAGGGATTATCTATTGATGTCAATGACTGTGCGTTCACTCTGTTTAGCGGTATCCTCTACCGATGACCCATTTAAAACCACAACAAGGGGCTCTTGTACTCTACAAAAGCAGCCCTGCGCGGATCCTTGCCTATAGCGATAAAATTGAGATTCAACTCATCAACGGCAAAAATAAACGTGTTCGGGAAAAGGATATTACACTGCTCCATCCGGGCCCTGTCTCATCATTGGCTGGTTTTGATCAAACGCTACAGGGTGAGATTGAAGAGGCGTGGGAGCTTCTGGGAGAAGACACGATTCCTCTGATGGATTTGAGTGAGTTGATCTATGGAGAGACCTCACCCCATGCGGTCTGGAGTAGCTGGCAGATCATCAGCGATGACCTTCTGTTCCATGGTTCTGTTGGTGCCGTCTCTGGCTACCCTGCTGAACGTGTTGAAGCGGTACAGCAAACACGTAATACAAAGGCTCGAGAGCAACAGGAAAAAGCTGAATTTCTGGAGCGTCTCAATAGTGCAAAACATAGCGCAACACTGAGTTCGGAAGACCTTGCCCAACTGAGTGATGTAGAAATGCTGGCTCTTGGGCGTAGTGAGGTCAGTCGCATTCTTCGTGATCTCGGTCGTGATCAACGTCCAGAGAACGGTCACCACCTGTTACTGGAGTGCAGTTATTGGGAACAGCGCTTCAACCCCTACCCAATCCGTATGGGGCTGGAGATCGAGAGTGCTGAGGGCGAGATCCCCACCCTTGACGATGCACCCCGTGTCGATTTAACACACCTCACCAGCTGGGCCATTGATGACACCGGCAACCGTGATCCAGATGATGCCATCAGCCTGGATGGTGAACGCATCTGGGTCCATGTGGCCGATGTGTCGGCACTAATCACCCCAGACAGCCCGCTAGACCTGCAGGCTCGTGCCCGAGGGGCCAACCTCTACATTCCTGAAGGGACCAGGACCATGCTCCCTTTCGGGGTAACAGAACAGCTGGGGTTAGGACTTGCAGACCGATCTCCGGCCCTCTCTTTCAGCTTTACACTATCCTCCGCTGGAGAGGTTGAAAATATCGAGGTTGTTACCAGCTGGGTCAAGGTGATCCGTACCACCTATGATGCCGTAGAGCAGGAGATTGAGGGAGAGACATTTGCTCCACTGTACCGAAAGGCTTTGCAGTTTCAGGAGAAACGGTCACGACAAGGGGCCATTCGCCTAAACCTTCCTGAGGTGAAAATTCAGTTGAAAGAGGATGATATCACCATTACTCCACTGCCTCGTCTACGCAGCCGTGATCTGGTTACCGACTTTATGCTGATGGCCGGTGAGGCGGCCGCACGTTTTGCACAACAGCACGAAATCCCTTTTCCTTTCTCAACACAGCCACCTCCAGAAGGTGATGAACAGGGTAACCCCTATCCGCACCCGCAGACCCCTGCCGAAATGTATAGTTTTCGCCGCCGCTTCCAGCGTAGTCAACTGAAGTCCCAACCAGAACCACACTCCGGTTTAGGGATGAAACTCTATAGTCAGGTCACCAGCCCTCTGCGTAGATACCTTGATCTGGTCGCTCATCAGCAACTACGTGCGTGGATCCATCACCAGCCCTTGCTGGACAGTGAAGCGGTAACAGAGCGGGTCGGTGCTGCTGAAGCGGTGATCGGCAACGTGCGTCGGGCAGAACGATTTTCCAACCAGCACTGGACACTACTCTGGTTAAAAGAGCAGTCTCACTGGAGTGGTGAAGCGGTTCTGGTCAACACAATGAAGCAACGAGGAACCTTTCTGATCCCTGAATTAGGGTTAGAGTGTAAAGCACGACTGCAGAAACCAACCGAACTCAACCAAACGGTAACACTCAAGCTTGCTGAAATTGATCTTCCTGAACTGACCCCCTATTTTCAGGTTGTCTCCAACTGATGGCAGTTCTGAGTACATTCAAGGGGTAGTTTCACCTTCACCTTAGCACCCACATTCATACCATCACTGCTAACCCCGATGATTCCACCCATAGAGGCGATAAAATTGGCTGCACTGTGGAGTCCTAAACCACCTCTTTCTAACTTGGTTGTAAAGCCCAATTGAAAGACTTTTTGTTGGTGATCTACATTGATACCAATACCGTTATCCTGAATAGTCAACTGCCAGAAAGCTGGATTTTCTTCCGAACTTTTCAGCATATCTAGTTTAATTAATAATTTACCTTCGCCCTGTTGCAACTCGCCCTGATCAGCACGCTGATCAATCGCTTCATAGCTATTCTTGATCAAATTAACAACCATTTGTCCTAATGGACTGCGCGGTAGAAACACATCCGGCAACTCACTGCCCCCATCTATCGTCAGCTCAATCCCCCTACCTTCCAACTCCTCACCCAATAACATCGTCATATCTGAGATCAACGAAGGGATAGAGAACCATGAGGACATCCACTCTCGGCCATTACTCATTTTTCGTTGCTCACCCATAATGTGGTGAATTTTCTCAGCAGCATGAATCAATTGAGCGCTCTCTTCACCCAATTTACATCCGTACTCCTCCTGCAACAATTTACTGCTGATTTCAAATGCCTGCTGCAAACGTTCGAGATCACCATCCTCATCATAATTTACACGCGCTTTCTCTAACAACAACCCTAACTGTCTGATATCACCTGTTAAATTGGAAATTTGTTTTACATGACTGACCACTCCAACCAATGCATTCCCAATATTGTGCAGAACCGTTGCACCCATTTCCGTCAATCCATTCTTATAGGCAAAATCTCGTTCCTGTTGGCGCATTTCCTCCTCTTTCTGGTGATAACGATGAAGTGCAATATGTGTTGCAACACGTGCCAACAACACAGAGGGATCAAATGGTTTTGTAATATAATCTACCCCTCCAACATCAAACCCCTCAATCACAGCCTTCATTCCAGAACTTGCGCTCAGAAAGATCACTGGAACACCGCTCAGCCTAGAATTTAATTTAAGCTGTTGACACAGTTTGTAACCTCCCATATCCGGCATCACAACATCCAGAAGAATCAGTTCTGGAACCATAGACTCCATCAACTCAAGCGCCTCATGGCCACTTTGTAAGAGGCTGACTTTATATTTTTTTGCACCAAGCAATATACTCTCAACAACCTGAAGATTAATGGACTGGTCGTCCACAACCAGTATGTGAGGCATCTGTTCTCTATCTATATCCATCCAACAGCTCCGAAAGTTGCATCAGTAAATGGTTAACCCTCTGTATATCGATCACCTCTGCCTGCTTCTCCAGCCGTTTAGCCCAAGTGCCCAATATTTGATTGCCCTCTTGCTCTGCAATGTAGCTGACTTCAGCTGCCAATATCAGAATGGTCTCCAGGTCGTGCGTCTTTTCGATCTCAACCAGCAACTGGTCGATATGATCCAATTTCATCCGGTCTACCAGCGAACCCTCAATAGTAGATAGATTGAGGCCCTCAGTTTCTCTAGCTTCTAGCTGACGGGGTGAAGTCCAACCCTCTGTAGTGGTTGTGACCAAATTCTCCTTTGCCTTATTGATCTGCAGGAATGATCGCAGTATCTGCACCAAATTATCTGGATCAATTGGCTTGGAAATCATCTCACTCATTCCTGAAGCCAGAACCTGTTGCCGCACTTCACTGGAACTCTCTGCTGTCAACGCAATAATCGGAGTTGTGAGATGAGGAAAACGTTCCAGTATCTGCTGGCTAACGGTGATTCCATCTATATCCGGTAATCTCAGATCCATCAAGATAAAATCAAAAGCAACCTGTTGCCTATTTTCCTCCTCCGGAAAAAAAACCAGTGCCTGCGCACCATCTTCTGCATCAGTGACCTTGACACCCTGTGCCTCTAACACCGCACGCACCACCATACGGTTGACTGGCTGATCTTCTACCACCAGGATTTCCAACCCCTCTAACCCTGCTTCATCCTTGAGTTGCTCTGAACCGGAATAACCTGGATCGCAAGACATGTCTGCTGTTTGGCTATAGGCAAATGACAGAGAGAAACTAAAACAACTTCCGCTCCCCTCTTCGCTCTCAACTAAAATTCCCTCCCCCCCCATCAGCTGTACCAACCGTTGGCTAATCGCTAATCCGAGTCCGGTCCCTCCAAATTTGCGTGTTGTTGAGCTATCCGCTTGTACAAATTCACCAAAAACCTTCTGCTGCTGCTCCTGATTCATGCCAATCCCTGTATCCGAAACTGCAAATAGAACCGTTACCTGTTCTGGTGTCTCCTCTGTAATACTGACAGATAACTTAACCTCGCCACGCTCAGTGAACTTGAATGCATTACTACAAAGGTTCATCAAAATTTGTGTCAGGCGATGTTCATCCCCTTGTACTCGTCGCTGAATGGATCTGTCCATATCAACTTCAAAGGAGATCCCTCTCTTCAGCGCCAAACCACTATAGAGAGCTGTGTGCAGATTCTCTACCAACAGGTCTAACTGAAATAACGCCTCTTCAACATCCAGTTTACCCGCTTCAATTTTTGAAATATCCAGAATATCATTCAACAGTCGAAGTAGGGTTTTTGCCGAACTCTGTTGACTCTCTAGATAGCTACGCTGCTTCTGGTCCAGCTCAGTCTGTAGCAGCAGCCCACTCAGCCCTAAAATAGCATTCATCGGTGTACGAATTTCATGACTCATATTGGCAATAAACTCTGACTTATAACGGCCGCTCAGCTCTAACTGCTGAGCTGTTTGCAGATGACGTTCCACTTCGTGGCTAAGCTCCAAGGTACGCAGCTCTACGCGATGTTCCAACTCTTGCCGGGACTGCTCCAGCTGCAAAGAGAGTTCATTACGCTCAAGGGCCTGACGACGAAAGAGTTCCAACGCATTCGCCATAGCCCCCAACTCATCCGTTTTGTCTTGATTAGGAATAGAGATTGAGAGATGTCCATTTGATAGCTTTTGAGTTGCATCAATGATGGCTTGCATGCTCAAACCAATTTTTCTCACACTCCACCAACCCAATAAGGCGAAACACAAAACCAGAATCGTAAAGAGTGAGCCACTATCTTGTGTCATCTTCAACAGCTGGTTGGTCTCCATTGAACTGGAGAGAACCTGTTGTTGAGCCAGCTCTTTGAGTTGAACCACTTCATTATCGATTTTCCAGACCATCTGCTTGAGCTTCTTCTCAATTTCAACACCTTCCTGATGTTGACCAATGTGCTGTTTCTGGAAGGTATAGAGGGTAAAAAGTGACTCCAGTTTGGTGAGTGCCTGCTCCAGAGCCAAACTGTTTGCACCTCCCCTCTTGAGATTTTTCTGAACACGGCGCAATAACCTTCCAGCCTTTTTTTCTGACTCAACCAGTTGACTCTGCTGATCCAGCAACAAAACAAAATTCAGCTTTTGCCCTAGCTGAGTCACTGCAGAAATCGCTGTATAAAGTCTGCGCAAACGATCTGCATTGATAGAGACTGCACGTAAATCAGCCTGAGATCGTTGATTCACTCTATTCCAGGCAAGATTAACCACTGGTGTAATCTCAATCAGAAAATCCTGCTGAATCTGCTGAATCTGATCCACATACTGTCTCTGTTGCAGCTCAATCTCCAGCTGCTGATGGATTTTCTGGTCAACCAGATAAATATTCAACTGAAGCTCTGTAAGCTCTTTTTGAAGCCTCTCACGTATCGGGATAAACGCCTGTGGAACTTGTATAAAGAGCTGTTCAAAATAATCTTTTACCAACAGCTCTTGGCTATTGATTTCATACAGTCGATCCCAACGTTCCTCCTGCGTTTTAGTATGCTGTAGTGCCATTACTTTCTGGAGCAATTGCTGTACCGATGAAGAGAGCTGATCCGCTTTCAGCGTGAGTGGAAGCGTATTAATGACCGTCTGATGATGCGATTTTGATACCTGCTCGATCGCAACCCAGGCAAGAAACGAGATTCCCAAAACCAGCAGAGACATGCCCCCAAACAAGAGGCCCAACCAACGACGAATGGTGATATTAAATCTCATTACCGGAGTAATTCAATCGCCTCTGACCATAACTCAGTTGTATAGAAACCAAGGGGGGCACTTTTCAAAATATTGGATTGTCGCAGAAGGTTTACGGTCTGCTGATACCTCTGTTCATCCAATAGACCAATTTTATCCCGGTTGGGATGTAATAAAGTTGTGATAATCTGCAACATTCGACGTTGATGCTCCTCATCCAACACACCGGTTGGGTCGTTATCCAACACTACTTCCAG
The DNA here is from genome assembly GCA_013349825.1 of Gammaproteobacteria bacterium. Lineage (GTDB taxonomy): Bacteria > Pseudomonadota > Gammaproteobacteria > Thiopontia. The sequence continues at coordinate 10,480 of DUYW01000065.1, forward strand.
TGCCTCTTGCGGGTGATCCAGGGTATAACGCCAACCCTCTATGGTCGCTGCAATAAAACGGACAATCCGATTACGCATCTGTGGATCTTTCAGGTTACTCTCTAATATGTAGAGTCCATCCTCCAACGTTGAAAGTTCAGCCTCCTTAAAGTCAAAGATACTCAGCTCACTCGGGTCCATTCCACCCGCAAGCAGTTGCCAATACTCGTTGTATCGCATGGTTGCAATACAATCTGCCCGTCCCTCAATCAAGTCATTTACGTTGAAATTCTGGGGGTAGAGTTCGGCTGAGAGCTTCAACTTTTTCAGTATGGACTCTATCTTCAATTCATCACCCACAAACCAGGAACCAATCCTTTTTCCATCCAAATCACTCAACTGTTCAATACCGCGATCTTTTCGACAGGAGAGTGCATAGCCCGCATTGTGAAAGATTTGTGCGACATTGATGAGCCGCTCTCCCTCTTGTTGGAGTATCAGTGCATCAGCCATCCACTCAATACTCAGGTCGATTGCTCCTGAACGCAAATTTTCAGAAGAGGAGAGGTTGGGACCACCGGAAAGAATTGTTACATCCAACCCCTGTTTTTCGTAGAACCCTTTATCCAGTGCTACGTAATAACCCGCAAATTGCGTCTGTGTCACCCATCGCAACTGAAGCACTAGCTGTTCGTGTGCAATCTCTGCACTAGAGAGCAGCGGAAATAACAATAATGAGATGAAAAAGGTTATTTTTCCCATGTTTCAGTAGACTCTTTGTTTAATGACCAACCCAGATAGCCCGTTCTCGAACCGACTCAGGTAGATCCACTGCGACTTTACGCAGTAAAGTGCGATTGGCATAAGTCTTCCAACGACGGTTTCTTACCACCGGGATCGACTCAGCCGGCTTCCCTTGTAATACCATTTTAGCGACCACTGCAGCCCACTCCCCCTGCTCTTCCGGCTCTTTTGCCATCACCAGAGTCACCAATTCCTTCATCCAGTCATGCACCGAGACCGAAAGTGTTGAGGTGTGCTGCTTTACGAAGGACTCCGCCTCACTCTGTGACCACCCCTGGATTCCAGAATAATTCATCAATACAACTAGATCTGCGTTTTGTGCTTGCAAAAACGTCTGTTTCCACTCACTGAAATTTGCCACATAATGGGCCGTAAAATCCATCTTATGCCCATACCTGAAGCTAATCTGATCAAACTGTTTATGTGCCGTCAGACGATCTGCATCAATCATCGCCACCTGTAATTTTTTCTGTTTCGAGTGCTTTAAACGCCCATCCAACATTTTCTCTACCTGATGAAAGAGAGGATCAAACGGTGCAACTTCTACCATCCCGGTCATATTCGGAAGAGGGTAACCATACTCATCTGTAGTCCAATTAACCCCACAAAATATCACGGGGATCTTCCCCTCTTTGAGGTGAGGTACAACTACATATTTAGAGACATTATCATCTACAGCAATAATCACATCAGGTGACCAGCGATCAATCAGGCGCTTTACCTCCAGGGCCTTGGTGCGAACATAGCTGGGATCAGGATTTCTCTTGGAGTCCAAAAAGAATCGACGAATGGTACAACTTTCCCCCAAGGTTTGGGTAGCCCCATAATCAACTGCATCATTCCAGGCATAACCAACATGATAAGAGTAGAGCAGCAGACACTTTTGATTCACCTCAGCACCCTGCTCAGCCGCTGCCAATCCGGGCGAAACCAGAGTGAGCCACAGTGGCAACCATAAACTGGCAACACAAACGCTTTTCAAATTCTCCTCCCCCAAAAACATTAATCTGTCACATCACGACCCTTGTTGTTGCCATTCAGCTTCAGTATAGGTTTTGATTGCCAATGCATGCAGCTCACCACTGGTAATCTCTTCACGGACTGTTGCCATCACAGCCCTCTGCTGCGCGAGTAACCCCTGGCCTGCAAACGAGTCACTGACGACGGTTGCTTCACAATTACATCCATCCCCACTGAGAATCGCTGTTGCACCCGGTATCCCGGTCTCGATGCGCACTTTAATATCTGATAATTCCATCTTTGTTGTCTCTCTGTCGGGTTCTCTTTTGAAGATAGTATCCGTTTAACCACTATCCAGACTATTCAAATTAATTATAAAGTCGCGAACTGCGAGTATACAGTCAAGCATACCTCATCCACTGCTCCTATCTCTTTTTTGTCTGTCTACGATTTGGGTTGTCCACCCACTCTACTGCTTTTAACAGTAGCCGGTCCATCGCATTGCGTATTTTACGGCTACCCGATGCATAATTATTAACCAGTATGGAGAAGGTCAATGATTTACCTTTAGGGGTTGTTACATAGCCGGCGATGGCGCGAATAGAGGAGAGCGTGCCTGTTTTGGCCCAAACTTTACCCTCCAGTGGTGTCTCACGGAAGCGCCATTTCAGCGTACCATCCCTGCCCGCCTGAGAGAGCGACTGTTTAAATACCTCGGACTGCGCATGTACAGCCATCGCCTCAAGTACTTTTACCAGATCTTCAGGACGAATCAGGTTATAGCGCGACAGCCCGGAACCATCCACCAATTTATAGCGATACGGTTTGATCTTGTGGCTGCTGAAAAATTGAGTGATGGCCCGCAAGCCCCGCTCTACAGAACCTGAATGGGTAATAGCCCCGGCCTTATTACGTCGCACTCCCATACTGCGTAACAGATGTTCCGCAACCAGATTGATACTGCGTTTATTGGCAAGTGGCAAAATCTCACTCAATGGCTTGGAGCGGTGGCTCCAGACCAGCCCACGCCCCTGTTTATAGTTGGAGGTTTGATCACTATCCAATGCATCCCCGTTCACCTTGATGCCCGCCCTCTGCAGCGCCTCTTTAAAGAGTGTTGCAGCATAGAGAGTTGGGTTATTGACTGTAATACGGCCTGACATCGCCGGGTTACGCTTCATCTTCTGCGGTACCTCCACCACAAACTGATTGGTTCCCGGTCTACGATCAACCTTCAGTTGACGATGTTCTCCGGTAACCTTCACTTGTGGCGTAAGATATTCAGAACGGGGGTAGAGTGAAATCTGCTTCTTTTTTAACCGTTGTTTACTGTTTTTTTCAATTTTATAACCTGCAGTCCCCTCATGCACAGTCAAACCGGATGCGTGTGCAGAGAAGGCGTAGTGCTCATCATCCCAGGCCCACCCCTGCCCCAACGGCTCGTCTATAAAAACCGAGTCGACCCCGATAATATTGCCATTGACCTGCGTAACCCCCT
>DUYW01000066.1 GCA_013349825.1 Gammaproteobacteria bacterium
CCACCTGTCAGAAGAATGGAGTATCCTCTTCTGAGGCTTTGAGACTGCTCTACGAGGGACGGTGGCCTGAGTTTATGGAAATGACCCCTGAATAGTTACTACACTTTTTGATCAGTCTGCTTCATCAGGCTGACTTCAACCGACACCTTCCCCTCCTGGGTAAACTTGATCGCATTACCCATCAGGTTATAGAACACCTGCTGCAGACGTGATTCGTCTCCCATCAGATACACCGGGATCTGTGGATCTATCACTGAATGAAACTCAAGCCCACACTCTTTCGCCTGTGGTTCAAAGATTGTATGGAGCCCTTCCATAACCTCTTGCAGCGAAAAAACCTCATGTAAAAGGAGTAATTTACCCTCTTCAACTTTGGTGAGATCGAGAATATCATCAATGATGACCATCAATGCCTTACCCGAATGCTCCATGGTATGGAGGTACCCTTTCTGGGTTGTATCCAAGGAGGTGTTACGCAGTAGCTCAACCATTCCCAGCACACCATTCATCGGAGTGCGAATCTCGTGACTCATGTTGGAGAGAAAATTGCTCTTTGCTTTCGCTGCGGCCTCAGCATCCTCTTTTGCCTGCTGTATCATCTCTCCGATATGGCGATTCTGCCGAACGACAACCCGGGCAATCCAGAAACCCATGGTAATAATCACCAGCCCAATGACAATTAACAGTAAATTTGCCCGCTCTTTGCTATTCACTGCCACCTCTGCAGCCTGCTGACCAGCCTCAATTTGTGCCTGCTGAATCCTATCCAGCCCGGCAATCACCCCTAAACGGGCGGGGATCACCTCTACATCAATCAAGTTTGAGACTTGCTGCTGCAGCACTATGTTGACGTCATTGACATCACTCCACTCTATCATCTCTTTGGCTTTCTGCAGCGCTCTGGCACCTACCTGTGCATCCCTCATGGCCTGGTTGTATGCCTCCTCCTCCATGACGCTCAACTCCATTGCCTTCAGCTTATTACTCGACAGTAGAAAACTCCCAGCTAACTGATCAAATTTGATGAATAGCTCATCTCGCAAGAAGGGGTCTTTTTCATAGAGAGCAATCAGCAATAAAGTGACGCGTTCTCTGGCAGAATCCCGCATCTGCTGCGCATAGTATGTTTTACTTAAACTCTCTTCAACAATCAGCTGCATCTCCCCTGAGAGGCGCTGAATTTGATAAATATTGATCAACAGGAAGAGAATCACAATTGCCAACACCATACCAAATCCGTTATAGATAATTCGGCTAGAGCGTTTCAACAATTGTTCGACAGATTGATCCATAATTTCAGTTCATCACTCGGTTGGCGCTACCATACGACCCCGGCTTGGCATATCCATTCTACAAGACATTCCCCCGTCGACGATAAAAGATTGCCCTGTAATCCACGAGGCCTGTTCACTTGCCAAAAACAGTACCATACTGGCAATGTCAGCAGGCAGCCCATAACGACGGAGTGGAATATGTGGCATCCACGCCTCTTTAACTCCTTCTAAAACAGCCTCTGTTCGCTCAACAGGGACCACTCCCGGAGAGACCACATTGACTCGAATGCCCTGTTCAGCCCACTCTAATGCCTGTGCTTTAGCGAGTGCATCCAATCCTGCTTTTGAGGCAGCATAAGCACTGAAATTCTGTACCGTATTGATGGCATGGATACTGCTGTTATGGATTACTGAGCCGCCCGATTTTAAATAGGGTAGTACGGCCCGGCTTAATAGATGCGGTGCTCTCAGGTTGATATTCAAGGTATCGTCCCAATGGTTGGCATCCGTGTCTTCCGCATAGGCCTTGAGTACGACCCCGGCATTGTTGACCAGACAATCGATACCACCAAACTGTTCGACAACCGAAGTGACCAGTGACTCAATCTCTGCCTCAACCCGAAGATCTGCATAGAACTGTTGTGCCTTGCTTCCGCTTGCTTCTATCTGTTTGACGACACGGCCAGCACCCTCTGCGCGCGTTCGGTAGTGGACTGCAACTGCTGCCCCTTCGGCAGCAAAGGCGGCTGCCATCGAAGCCCCCAGACCTCCAGAGGCTCCGGTAATCAACACCACTTTACCTGCTAATCCCAGCTCCACGATCACCCCCTCCAATTTTTTTAGTATCGCTAAGAAAGCTCTGATTAAGTCTGGGCAAAATGAGTCGTGCTCATAGCACCCAAGATCAAGGCGCACCCTCTCTTGCGCAAGTGCAATTCACCTTGCAGCAGGCTGTTAGCAAGTTTTTCAACCAAGGAACAAGGTCGGGCAACGAAGATATTGGGTGCTATGGGCGCGAGGCAATTATTCATGACTTGTTCAGGGGTTCCCTAACCAACCCAGACACGTGCATTCCTGAACATGCGCATCCAGGGACTGTCTTCGCCCCAGTCACTGGGGTGCCACGAGTGTTGTACTGTACGGAAGACACGTTCCGGATGAGGCATCATGATGGTAAAGCGTCCGTCGTCCGTCGTGTAACCGGTCTCACCGGCGACTGAGCCATTGGGATTCAGTGGATAATTCTCCGTCGGGTCTCCCTGATGATCAATATAACGCATCACAAGCTGTGCCTGATGTTGCTCTCCCTGTTTGAACTCTACACGCCCCTCTCCATGTGCAACAGCAATGGGTACTCTGGAACCCGCCATTCCCTGTAACAGAATGGAGGGAGAATCAACCACCTCAACCAACGCATAACGCCCCTCAAACTGCTCAGACTGATTCTTCACAAAACGGGGCCAGTGTGCAGCACCGGGAATCAGCTCATGCAATACGGACATCATCTGACAACCGTTACAGACGCCTAGCCCAAAGGTGTCTTCCCGTTCAAAAAACTGGCTGAAGGTATCCCGCACTTCATTATGGAACAGTACCGATTTGGCCCACCCTTCACCTGCGCCCAGCACATCACCATAGGAGAAGCCACCGCAGGCAATCAGCCCTTTGTAGTCTGCAAGTGATTTATGCCCTTCAAGCAGATCACTCATATGAACATCATGACACTCAAACCCGGCCCGATCAAATGCCGCGGCCATTTCAACCTGTCCATTGACTCCTTGCTCACGAAGAATCGCCAGCGGAGGACGTACCCCTATCTGAATGTAAGGCGCTGCAACTTCCTCATTAAGATCAAAAGGAAGAGTGACTCCCATCCCTGGATCGGACGGGTCCAGCAGCTGGTCAAACTCCTGATCAGCGCATCGTGGATTATCACGCAGCCGCTGCATCTGCCAACTGGTCTCTGACCAGGCTCGCTGTAACTCTACTCTGGACTCATTAACCACAATCCTGCCCTGATGGTGGACCATAATACGGTCATTCTCTGACAGGGTACCGATCACATGGCTATAGTCTGCAAGTCCAAACTGGTGGATTATCTGCTCCACCTTCTCCAGCTCACTGTGACGCACCTGAATCACAGCACCCAACTCTTCACTGAAGAGTGATGCAATCGGATCCTCTCCGAGATCATCAATCAGTACAGAGAGTCCGCTATGCGCGGCAAAGGCCATTTCGCTCAGGGTTGTAATCAGTCCACCCTCTGAACGATCATGGTAGGCCAGCAACAGCTCTGCACGATTAAGAGACTGAATCAGGTTGAAAAAACCCTGAATTAACTGAGGCGACTCAAGATCAGCCACTTCATTTCCCAGCTGTTTATAGACCTGGGCCAGTGCAGATCCACCCAAGCGGTTGGCTAACCCTCCAAGGTCAATCAACAGCAGATCGGTATCTCCCCGGTCGGTAGCCAACTGCGGTGTCAGGGTACGACGTACATCACTCACTGGCGCAAAAGCACAGGCAATCAGCGAGAGCGGTGCCGTCACCGAGCGTTGCTCCCCCTCCTGCTCCCAGACACTCTTCATCGACATCGAATCTTTACCTACGGGGATACAGATATCCAATGCCTGACACAGTTCAGAGACGGCCTTGACGGTATCAAATAGCGCCACATCTTCACCGGGATGACCTGCGGGTGCCATCCAGTTAGCTGAAAAACGGACCTCTTCCAGAGCCTCAATACTTGCTGCGGCAATATTGGTCAACGCCTCTCCAATCGCCATTCTTCCAGAAGCTGCCGGGTGGATCAGTGCCGTAGGGGCCGATTCGCCCAGTGCCGTCGATTCACCACTGTAACCCTCAAAACAGGTCGTTGTCACTGCAACATCTGCAACCGGAACCTGCCATGGCCCTACCATCTGATCTCGTGCAACCTGTCCGGTCACCGTGCGATCTCCAATTGTAATCAGGAATGATTTATTGGCTACGGTCGGCAAGCGCATTACACGATAGATTGCATCTCGTAGTTCTATACCTTCTGTTTTCAGCACGGGGTGTTGTCGTGGGTGGCTCTTTACATCTCGCAACATCTTGGGTGGTTTTCCAAACAGGACATCCATTGGCAGGTCAATGGGGGTGTTATCAAAATGGCCATCACCCACTACCAGTTGCTGCTCTTGTGTTGCTTCACCCAGTACTGCATAAGGGCAGCGTTCACGTTCACAAATTTTCCTGAATTCATCAATGCGCTGTTCTGAGATTGCCAGAATGTAACGCTCCTGTGCCTCGTTACACCAAATCTCCAACGGAGACATCCCGGGCTCATCATTGGGTACGGTTCGTAACTCAAAACTTCCCCCCCGGCCACAATCGTTGACGATCTCAGGAACTGCGTTCGAGAGTCCCCCTGCACCGACATCATGAATTGATACAATGGGATTCTCTTTACCTCGCTGCCAACAGCGGTCGATTACCTCCTGACAACGGCGCTCCATCTCTGGGTTGCCGCGCTGTACCGAGGCAAAATCGAGACTCTCTGAACTGCTTCCACTGGCCATTGAGGAGGCGGCCCCCCCTCCCAGACCGATCAACATTGAAGGTCCACCCAACACCACAATCTGGGTACCTGCCGGAATCACCTCTTTCTCAACATGTGAGCGTCGAATATTGCCAACCCCTCCCGCAAGCATAATGGGTTTGTGATAGCCACGTACCTCCTCACCATCAACGCCACTCACCTGCTCTTCATAGGTACGGAAATAGCCATGAATTGCAGGTCGTCCAAACTCATTATTGAAGGCTGCGGCCCCAATGGGGGCCTCCAACATAATTTCAAGTGCTGACACAATACGCTCTGGCTTACCAAAGTCACTCTCCCATGGCTGTACTGCATCCGGAATTCTCAGGTTGGATACCGAGTACCCACTGAGACCCGCCTTGGGTTTGGAACCTCGCCCCGTTGCCCCACCATCACGAATCTCTCCACCTGCGCCGGTTGCTGCACCCGGAAAGGGGGAAATTGCCGTTGGATGGTTATGGGTCTCGGCCTTATAGACAATATCAATGGACTCTGTGGTCGCTTGATAGACCCCTCCATGAGGATAGAAACGTGCCCCCTCAAACCCCTGAACCACTGCAGCATTATCCTTATAGGCCGAGAGCACCCCTTTTGAGTAGTTGTGATAGGTGTCACGCACCATACCAAACAGGGTCTCACTACGTGATTCACCATCAATCACCCAGTCTGCATTAAAAATTTTGTGGCGGCAGTGTTCCGAGTTAGCCTGAGCGAACATCATCAACTCAATATCATTGGGGTTGCGCTCCATCGCTTTAAAGTTTTCGACCAGATAGTCGATCTCATCATCCGCAAGCGCAAGCCCCAATGCGCGGTTCGCCTCTTGCAACGCGACCGCTCCTCCACCCAGAATATCTACGGTAATCAGTGGCGCCGGTTCTGTTGCACTGAACAGCGCCTCTGCATCACCACGGTCATCCAAAATCGATTCCGTCATGCGGTCATGAATTCGAGCCAGTAACTTCGCTTCTGACTCTGCATCCAGCTCTCCATCCAACTCAACCCCCCAAAGGGTACCTCGCTCAACCCGGTTGACCTCGTCTAACCCACAATTGTTGGCAATATCCGTTGCTTTGGATGACCAAGGTGAAATCGTACCCAAGCGGGGAACCACAACCCACTGTTTTCCTCCAAGAGCAACCGATTCATGCGCTGGACCATATTCCAGAAGTTTTTCCAGAACCTCCCGCCTCTCACCGGAGAGGGATAACCGAAGGTCCACAAAGTGGAGCCACTGGGTGGTGATCTGCTTGACCTGTGGTACCTCAGAGGCAAGCTGTTTTTCAAGCTTCTCTACCCTAAACCTTGAAAGAGCTGGCCCGCCGTCAATGATCAACATACTCTATTATCCTTTTATAGCTACCCAATATGGCAGCCTGTCTATCCATAAAACGGGGGGATCAAGCAAGAAGCATCAATCTCTACCCACTTTCTATTCCTTAGGGCCTAATGCTCCGCCATTTCAATCGGCAATTGAACAATCATGACCGCTCCCTGATGATGTCCAGCACTCTCAACCTCAATAGAGCCACCCACACCGGTAATAAAATTGGCTGCTGAATGGAGCCCAAACCCAGTGCCACGCCTCTTGCTGCTTTGCCCGAACTTAAAGATTGAGGGTGCCCACTCAGGATCTATACCCATTCCATCATCCTCTACCCTCAGTTCGATCCACTCTTCAACCTTTGTAACGGAGACAGTGATTTTGCCCTCTATCGTGGCACCTTCACGCTTACACTCATCAATACTCTCCACACTATTTTTGATCAGGTTGAGCAGCATCTGAATCATTGGATTCCTGGGAAGGTAGAGCTTCTCTAACCAACGATCAATCTCCACTTCGACAAAAATGCCATGCCTCTCAATGGTCTCTGCAACCATGCTGATGGTATCGTTCACCATCTCATCAATTTTAAACCAACTGGCCGTAAGAATTGGACGTGATACGCCTCGTTGCATCTGAATAATTTCTGAAATATGCCGGTTGGAGCGCTCCAGAGCAGCAACTCCCTGGGCAATCTCACCATCTTCTGTAGCTATTTTTTTCAGCAGTTTTGCTGCCCCATGTGACACCTGTTGCAATTTGTGCTGCTGGTCTGCTGAAAGGGGGCCATCCTCTAACCACTCCTCAACGCTGGACATCACTTTAACCAATCCGAATAGATTCTTACGAGCATGCTCCAACTTGAGCAGGTACCCTTGGGCGCCAGTGATTGAATTTCCGATATTGTGCAAAATAGAGGTGTTCATCTCTGCAATACCCGCCTGGAAAGAGGAGTACTGTTCAAGTCGATTGCGTTCATCAATTTCACACTGGAGCTGTTCATTGATATAGAGTGTATGTAGCGCATGTGATGCTATCGGCACCAATCGCTGCATCAACCCCAGATGCCCCTTGGTAAAATAGGCTCGGTCCTGACTGATACAGCAGATCAAAATTTGACGATCTACGCCGGGAAATGAGATCAGCAGTGCAGAACCACTCTTTTCACGCACAACCTCACTCTGCTGCTTCCACTCTTCAGCCTGCTCAGTATTGAATAACATCACTGGCTGACCCGCATGAACACGCTGAAACAGTTTTCCATACAACCAAGAGTGCTGGCTAAATACCGGATCGGTTGTTCCAATACAGTTGAGCATGGTCTCCTCTGGCTGTTGGTTGGTTTCAGCGGGTGAGAGGATAAAGGCATCATCGCATTTCAATTGAGCCGTCACCATCTGCAACAGACGACTCAACATATCCTCTGTCCCGGATGCACTGGTAATGATCTCCAGCCCCTCAAGCAGGCTGTTGGCCTGCTCTCTCATTAGCTGCTCTTTCTCCCTTGAGCGCTCAAGATTGATCAGTGCCTCACGGACAGCCTCGTTATCCACCACCATAGTCAAAAAATACTCTGTAGTTATCCCTGGATTGGCTGATTACTGAATGCTACGACAGAAATCATCAAGTTTCCGTGTGCATTGTCATTGGCCAGAAAGCAGCCCTGCTCTCCAAAGGTAAAAACCCCAACAAATGGGGCATCACTAAGTGCCTCATGAATATTGCCGGAAACCTCATTCATCTTCGGTTGTACCGTCAGCATACAGCCTGCACAGTAGATCGCCAAACCACCTACTACCTGTTCAGCGGTAAAGTCTCCTGCCTCTACAGCCGCATCTGTTACCCGCCCTGCACGGCTGACCAGACTCTCAATTGTTCCCCGCATCAATGTCAGAGAGTCCCCCTCCTCGATATTCGAGAATAGGGTAAGCCCCCCATCGGCGGTTACGCTGTCCGGGTGTGATAATTTATAGTAGGGCAAACCACCTACTTCACCGGCAACCCGACCTAACGGAAAGAGGGTCGTCAATGCCAGTACATTACCTCCTTCCTCAAGCTGCTCAACAACGGAGCCTTCTGTCCACTCATTGTAGACCTCGGCAGCAGGCCGTCCATCAATCTCCATCAATACCCGCTCTTCACAGCGCGTAACAACCCCTGTGATCTCGGTTGGATCATATCCACTATGAAAGGCATAGGAGATTTCAGTAGAGGGAAAAAGAACCGAAATGACCACTGCACTCTGGGTATCAACCCCATTTGCAATCTGGGCCCACTCTCCTGCAACCGTATTGTCTCCACTGCTGCCTCCTGCAATTGGAACATTAGGGCCTAACACCGATTCCACTCCGGTAATCAGCGCCTCTTCCTGCCCCGGTGCACCATTAATCCAGACCAACGTAGGAACTTCGCCAATACGTCCTGACTGCTCCAGTGCCTGCGCCAACGCCTCTGCAGCCGCCCCTTCAGGATTATCGCCAATCTCGGCCAGCCCAGTGCCATAATCACCTTCAGGGTCGACCATGCCCCACAGGCTTAACCCAACACCCCCGGCACTATGAAAACCCTCTTCAGTCATGGACCCCAAACAGGAGGTTGAGCCATGAATCTGACATTCGCTACCAGCTAAACGAGAGAGGGTATGACTGACTACACCACTCTCATAAGGTGAGGCGTAGTAGACCATCAGCAGATCTGGTGTCGCCCCTAAACGCTGCTGGAGCTGCTGATAACTTTCAGAGACAGCTTTCTCCGCAGCAGATTCAATTGAGTATGCAGTCGCAATCTTCACAATATCTCCTTTTAACGATTCAGCACAATACTGTAACGGTTATCAAAACACTATTGAGCTGGAAATAGCCCGTGGTGCACTACCCCTTCACGGGGTTTTTCCATCATACCCGCAACGCGGTCACGCCATTGTTGATAGTGTTCGGTCTGCTTATGGGCCACAGCCCCCTCTTTTGAGACATAGGCCTCATAGAGTATAAATTTGGTGGGTTCCATAGCATCCTGCAATAGATCAAAACGCCGATTTTCCGGCTCCTCAATGGAGGCTTTATGGTTTTTTTCACTGGCTGCGATAAAGGCCTCCACTGAATCTCTCTTCACATAGACATGAACAATTGTGGTAAACATGGCACTCCCTTTTTCTCTATCTGATGAGACTCGGTCATTCGACTAAAATGGATCAAAAGTAACCTCTATACTCGGACAAACTCCTAAATTCTTGCGCGCAGAATCCCGCCAAACTCTTTCTCTGTGAGCAGAATAGGGTTTGCCTTCTGATCAGAGCAGTGGAGTATTTTGGGGATCTCTTGTTCATCAATACCATACGCGCCCAGCCGTGGAATCTCAAATTGATCAACCCGCTCTATCAACCCATCCACTACACGCTGCAAACAGCTCTGCTGATCCATTCCCTCTTTACAAAAACCCATTAATTGACCAATCATACCGTATTTTTTCACCCCCACGGTATCTGGCGCACGCTCCAGTAACGCCTTTACATTGGCTCTGTTGGCAGCCCCCAGCAGGGTACCGCAGACGACCCCATGTGGAATTGGATAGAGTCCGCCAATAGGCCCTGCCAAACCGTGGACCACGCCCAGCCCGGCATTGGCCAGCGTGATCCCGGAAATCATCGAACCATAGGCAACCGCAGCTCTTGCCGCCGCATCTTGCCCTTGCGATTCCCACAACGGGAGCAGTCCACTCCCCATCAATGCAATCGCCTGCTCGGCTAAGCTATCGGTAAAAGGAGTTGCCACTGTTGAGAGATACGACTCAAGTAGCTGGCTCAACGCATCACAGCCGTTAGCGGCAATTTTCTCAGGGGAGAGTGTTGCCAGCATGTCGGGATCGATCAGGGCAATCTGAGGTGTCAATGAAGGGTGGCGGAAAGATTTTTTGAACCCTGCTGTGGGGTCTGAAAGTACCCCGTTCATACTCGCTTCGGAGCCTGTACCTGCTGTGGTAGGCACCGCAATGAATGGTATTGTCTGCCCATTGTGCTGTTTTCCACGCCCCACCCCCTCCAGATACTCCATCACCGAGTCACCACTCGGCAGCAGCCCCGCAACGCACTTTGCTGCATCCAACACACTCCCACCACCGATAGCGATCACTACTTCTATTGGCTGCTGCTGCAACTGCTCTACGATTGCATCAACCTGTTGCGGGGATGGCTCTCCAGAAACTCTCAGATGTTCCACTAACTCCAGGCTGGAGTGTTCTATGAGCCGAACAATGGAATATCGCTCATCCAATTGATCAAATGAGTGCGCCCCAGTGATCAATAATACGCGTCGCCCCCACTGCAGGCTTCTCTCTGCCAGCTGCTCAACCACACCTGCACCAAAAACCAGCTGTGGAATGCGACCACTCTGGAAGGGGGCAACAGCAGCATCACGGCTAAGGAGGCCTCTAACCATTTAAGCCACCTCTCTCCAGGTAAAACCATCTTGCTGATCTGCAACCCCAACCCACTCTTGCGAACAATCCAATGCCTCACAGACGGCTAAGAGCGCTTTCTCCCGACTGTTATTCTGTTCACTCAAGTGCATCACTACCAGATGTTGTAACTGAGAGGTGTCTATCTGCTCCAGCAGTGCTGCCGCCTGCTGGTTATTGAGATGCCCCAAACGACCTGAAACCCGCTGTTTAAGTGAAAGAGGATAGGGGCCGCGCCCTAACAGCTCAAGATCATGGTTACATTCCAACAACAGTGCATTACAGCCGTTGAGTTGCGCCTCAATATGGGGGGTCACCTCACCAACATCGGTCAACAAGCCAACCCTATGTTGTCCACTGGAAAAGGTAAATTGCAGCGGTTCAACTGCATCATGCGGAACATGGTAGGGGTTGACCTCAATTTCACCAATTGAGAAACGCTGGTGCCCACAAATAATGCGGATGGTGCTGAACAGGCCGCTACGCCGCTCTGCCTCTCTGGCAGTACCCGCACTCATCCATACCGGAATGTCATACTTTTCTGCAATACGGCGTACACCACTCAGGTGATCACTATGTTCATGCGTGACCAGAATCGCATCCAGATCCTCAAGTGAGCGGCCCAGCTTGTCGAGTCGGAGCCGTGCCTGCTTCATCGAGAAACCGCAGTCCACCAGCAAGGTAGTCTCACCACTCTCGACCAAGGTTCCATTTCCTTTGCTACCACTTCCGATGGAGGCAAATCGCATGGATCGGCTCAACGGTTACTTGAGCTGTTCGTGTAACAGAGTCAAAATTCTGCGCGCTGTATCCGATGGGTCAGACACCCCCTGATCATTGAGCACTCTTGCTCGGCTCACCGCCTCATGTGATTCAATATGAATCTGGTAATCCCCTTCGGTAGGTTGATCTTCTCCACCCCAAAATTTGAGCTTACTCAGCAGGCCTTTCTTTTCACTATCCTTAAACGGGTCAATATAACGGACATAGTAAAGTCCTTTTGAACGGTTGCGGTCTTCAACTGTAAAGCCGATACGATCTAACGCATGACCCGTACGACGCCATGCCCGTGAGAACCCCTCTTTAATCAGCAAGAAGCGTTCACCATTTTTAACATCAATAATGCGGGCTCGCTCAACGGCCCCTTTTCCTTCCAGCTCTGCCAGGGAGGCTTGTGCCCTGGAAGATTCCATTCCCAAGAAAGACATTATCCGGTTCAGTAATTCAGCTTCCAGCTCTGCCATCGCTGGATGAGGCTGCCAGACAAAACTCTCTCCAGAGGCGACCTCTTCCATTCTGCGGTGGCTGATGAAGAGTTCGGTGGTTCCCTCTACATCCCCATGCTCCAAGCGTATACGGAATTTGTCGCGAGTACCTGTTGAGTAGAGAGCGTCCAACGCACTCCCCAGAAAATTACGAATAGGGCCATCATTGATCTCTGCGCGATTCTCTGCCCAATCTGTCTCCATAATACCGATTCGTGGATCTTCACGATCAATCAAGAAGCCATTCTTTAACCAGAATTCGCGCAGTTTTGACCAGAGCTGTTCCGGGGTCGCTTGAATCACCAGCCAACGCTGGTCGCCATCACGCATCACCTGAATATCTTTCTGGAGGGGCAACACGGGTTGAGCTTTGATTGCAACACCGGTCACTCCGCTCTCCGCCTGATAGTTGCTCAGCGTAGTTGTACCTCCGGGGACCTGATAAAGGTCTTGTAACGTAGAGGTTGTCAGGTCAGGAGGTATTTCGAGAGGTGCGGTCTCTACACTACTCTCATAACTGAGCTCTTTCTTATAAGCTTTGTAGCGCTCTACTGTTTTATCTACTGTTCCGCATGATGAGAGCAGCAGTGTCATTACCACTGTACCGGGTACTATCGGGTGAAGCTTAACCGTCATACTGTTTCCTCAATCAATCCTGCAGCAATGAGCGCATCACGCAATGCAGGACGGTAAGTTTCTGAAAGTGCTGTTAAAGGAAGCCGAATACCTTGTTTAATCCGCCCCATCTCTAGCAGCGCCCATTTAACCGGAATCGGGTTTGCCTCCAGAAAAAGATCTCGATGTAGTGGCTTTAACAGTTCATTCAAGCCATGTGCTTTCTCTGTATCACCCGCTGCCGCTGCCATACACATCTCATGCATCTGCTTGGGTGCAACATTGGCGGTTACTGAGATCGTTCCATCCCCTCCCTGTAAGATAAAGTCTGTACAGGTTGAGTCATCACCACTATAAAGTTCAAATCCTTCATGGCAAAGTTGGCGAATCGGCTCAATACGGCTTAGGTCACCCGTTGCCTCTTTCACACCGATAATATTGGCTATGTTCGATAACCGACCAATAGTTTCAGGTAGCAGGTCACAGGCCGTACGCCCCGGTACATTATAAAGAATCTGTGGAATATCGACCGTTTCTGCAACCGCTTTGTAGTGCAGAAAAAGCCCCTCCTGGGTAGGCTTATTGTAGTAAGGGGTCACCAAGAGCGCGGCATCTGCGCCCTGCTCTTTCGCACATCGTGTGAGATCAATCGCCTCTTGTGTTGCATTGGCCCCGGTTCCGGCAATGACCGGAATCCGGCCAGCCGCTCTCTGCACCACACGGTGAATTACCTCACAATGCTCCCTCTCGTTCAGGGTTGCCGATTCACCCGTTGTCCCCATTGCAATAATGGCATCCGTACCCTCTTCAATATGGAACTCAACCAACTGATCCAGCGCTTCCCAGTCCAGACCACCATCTGCATCCATCGGGGTGACTAACGCTACCATACTGCCTTGAAACATGGTTCTACTCTCTATGTTTGTGAAATGCCTGCCCAGAATCTATAAATGGTACTTCTGAAATCACCAGGTGGCAAGACTGATATGGCTCGATAATCAACACACCACACCATCATAAACCAGCCTCTCGTTACAACTTCCATTCCCGGACAAGCTC
>DUYW01000067.1 GCA_013349825.1 Gammaproteobacteria bacterium
AAAAGTCCGAGTGCATAAACCTTAAAAACTGCGCACTGGGTGGGTCAATTATTTTGAGCACAGGTGGGTCAATTTTTGTTAGCGCTGAGGCTCTGGGTGCGATGGTTGTGGTCCCGTTACTTCTGCAATGGAATGAAACAGATACACCACAAAATACAATAGAGCCAGAACTCACGGTGGATGGTGGTCAGACTACGATGCAGCAGCCACTTGAGGGTTCCCCTGCCGGGGGTGATGCAACTACTCAGACAGTTGAATTGTCGGATGGTGAAACCGTGTGGTCGACAGAGACGTACGACGGTGTTGTGATCGAAGATAATATTGGTTATGCCAGTGGGGTACTGAACCCAATAGAAGAACGTATTGAACCACAAGAACTTCAAGGGGCTTATGGGACGCTCTCTGTAGATGCAGGCCGGGGTTGGGTCTATGCTTTAAGTCATGACGCTGTACAGTTTCTGGGGGAAACTGATCATGTCGATGAGCTGTTTGCTATTCAACTAAAGGAGGGTGTTGAGCAGACTGTCAAAATTTTGGTGAGAGGAAGTGATGATCTTGCAGTCGTGAAGGGAAATGTGGGTCAAGTTCAAGAGGATCAACAGGGGGTCGCAGAAGGAACTGTAAAGGTTGTGGATGTGGATGATGAGGTCTCACAAAAAATTATCCCGATCTCCACCGATACACCCTATGGACATTTTACTCTGGAAGAGAGTGGGACATGGCGTTATGAATTGATTCATAGCGCTGTTCAAAATCTGAGTGGTGAAAAACAGATCACAGATATACTGCTCTTCGCCCTGAGTGATGAAACAAAGCAGACCATTACCATCACCATTATGGGTAGTGAAGATGCAGCCATTGTCGTTGGTGACCGATCTGCTGAGGTGACCCGAGGGGATGTAGAGTCTGTTGATGGAGTGTTGCGAATTATGGATGTTGACTATGGAGATGATCCTCAATTTATGTCTGGTGTGATGTTGGGTCAGTTTGGTGTGGTTTCAATAGATGAGGAGGGGCGGTGGAGCTACCAGTTAGATGCAGCAGCAGTTGAACATCTGTTTGAAGGGGACCGTGTGGAGGATACCTTTTCAGTCACTGCTACAGACAACACCCATCAGGATATTGTGATTATGATCCATGGTAGCGGTCATGCCGTAGAGAATGAAAAAGAGGTGACTCAGGCTCATGGTTGGGAGAATACTGCTGTGGAGGGTGGTATTGGCATTACGGGACTGGAGTCACAAAATATTGAAGTCTCGATTGAAGATATTGAATCGGGGTTATCAGAGGTGGGGAATACGATTGAAAATGGGGTATTAGACCTTTTGGGTATCTTCTCACCATTGGTTGAACAACTAGAAATAGAGCCTCCCTTTGATCCAGATGCATCCGCTTCAATTGTTCAAGGTATAGAGGAGATTAAAATTGACCCCATGCTTGTAGAGAGGGATAGCGAACAGAAAAAACAGCAGGTTGATGTGGAGCTGGAGGTCACTAATGGAGCTGCTGATCATGAGACAGCTGATAGCAGTGTGTTGACTGATGAGGAGCAAGCTGCAGTATCAGATACAACATCAGACGGAGTGGATGGAGTTGTGACTGAGGATAGTATGGGGTATGCAGACGGAGTGTTCACATTTGATCCACAACTCAAAATCAAGCCACAGGAAATTGCAGGCTATTTTGGTGTGCTGAGTGTCGATGCTGGTGGGGCTTGGCTCTACGCTATGGATAATGATGCCGTTCAGCACCTGGGTGAAGAGGAGGAGATTGAAGAGTTGCTAACAGTTACCTTGGCTGAAGGGGTAGAGAGAACCGTTAATATAACAATCAGAGGCAATAAAGATGTGGCAACGATTGAAGGCAACCTTGGAGAGGTTGAAGAGGATATGGTTGGTATCGCTGGGGGCAAAATATATATCGATGATGTGGACGGAGGAAACCCGCCCAAAATCATTCCTGCAACATCGGAGGGGGTTTATGGCCACTTTGTACTGCAAGAGGATGGTGTGTGGCAATATGAGTTAGACCATACAACTGTCCAGAATCTGGATGAAGATAAAACGACCACCGATACGATGCTTTTTGAACTGGAAGATGGTAGTCGACACGCCATTATCATTACGATCTATGGCAGTGAGGATCTATCGGTAGTGGGGGGTATGCGTAAAGGCGAGGTGACGGAGGATGGTGTCGGTATTGCCGAGGGTCTGCTGCGTATTATGGATATTGATTATGGAGATGATCCGCTGTTCAAAGGAGAGGAGGTTCCCGGAAATTATGGTCTTCTTATGCTGGATGATGAGGGGTACTGGAAGTATGAGCTTGACCATCAATCTGTTGAGAATCTGAATGGTGGGGATAAGGTGGTTGACACCATTACCTTGACGGCATCGGATGAGACCGTACAAGATATTTTGATTACAGTGTATGGGAATACCGATGCTGAAGAGGTGATTGATGGGCCTGTCTATACACTTCAGGATATTGTCTCTTATGTGGTGGATAACCACCCGGATGTGGTGAAGGCGCGTGAAGAGTTAAGTGCAAATAACCATTTGGTTGAATTTGCAAAAGCGGGTTTTCGACCAACGGTTGAATTGGCTGCAAATGTGGGAGAAGAGTTGGGTGCCCAGAAAGAGAATATGGTGATGACTCTCACACAGATGCTTTTTAATGGCAATGCGACAAAAAATGAGGTTAAGAAGTCGGATGCAGATTATAAGATCGCTAAAGCTACACTGGATACGGTTGAGAATGATCTTGTCTATAAAACAGTGCAGGCATATATGGATCTTATTCGTGCCCGTGCGATCAAGAAGTTGCACACCAACCATCTCAGTGCCCACAAACGGGTCTATAAACAGGTAGAGTTACGCTTTATACAGGGTGTTGGCAATCCCTCGGATCTGTCGCAAGTGGAGGCGAAACTCTCTAATGCAGAAGCCAATATCATCTCAGCAGAGACCGAGTATCTGGATGCGGCCGCTCGCTACATCTCACTGGCTGATGAGGTTCCTGAAAATATTAAATCTCCCACTCTGGAGATACCGATGCCAGAGTCAATAGAGATTGCTCTGGAGCGTGCCCAAGAGCTTAATGCGAAGTTAGAGAGTAAGCGTCTTGATGTTGATAAGGCAAATGCGATCCATGAGATTACCAAGAGTCCATTTCTGCCAACCTTGAACATGGAGGTGGTTGGAAACTATGACCGCAAAGGGGGAACTGTAGGGCAAGAAAAAGATATCAGTGCCATGTTAAAGATGAGCTATATGCTCTATAACGGAAATCGTGATCAATCAATGCGTCAGGAGAGTGCATTCCGTATTAATGCGGCAAAAGAGGCCTTTGATGCAGCTGTGCGTGTTGTTAAAGAGGAACTTTCGATTGCATGGCATGCTTATGAGCGTCAGCGTAAATTGGTCCCATTTTTGTCAGACAAGGCAGTGGCAAACCGTAAGACACGTGAAACTTATGAGAAGCAGTATAAGCTGAACCAAAGTACGCTATTGGAGATCTTGGGTGCTGAGACAGAAATGCTGGGTTCAGATACACTATTGCTCAATGCCGAGAATGACCTCTTTATGTCAAAATTCCGTGTGCTACAGACCATGGGTCTGTTAGACAAGATATTCGGTTACTAAACTATAGTCTTGCCATTGAACGTTAGCTTGCTCTTATTGAAAACTCAAGAGCGCCTCTTCAGCCGGTAGTGGTTTTGCGATAAAGTAGCCTTGTAACCCATCAATGGGGAAATCTTTCAAGGTATCGATCTGCTGCTGATTCTCAACCCCCTCTGCGATCACCTGAATGCCAAGACCATGGGCAATATCTGCCAATGAGTGGACAAAGAAACGGCTCTCTTTCTGTTGGTGAATGTCCTGGATATGGGAGCGGTCAATCTTGACATAGCGTGCCCTCAGATCAGTCAAATAACCAAATGAGGTGAAGCCAACACCGAAGTGGTCGAGAGAAAGTGAGCTGCCGATCTCATCCAGTCGGTCCGCCAGAGGACGGATGGACTCCTTGCCTTTATCCATATCCCCTTCACTCACCTCCAGACTGATTCTCTTGGCCGCCCCAGGAAAACGATTCAGGGTCTTTTCTAACCAGCCAATAAATTCCGGGTCGCTGGTTGAGCTGGAAGAGAGGTTAATTGAAAAATTAGCCGATGGTGCCTTACTACTGGCCAACTCCAATGTATTGAGAATAATGATGCGATCGATCTCTGGCATCAGTCCGAAACGTTCCGCCATAGGGATAAATGAACCACCGGGTAGTGTCTCACCATCGCTGCTGGGCATGCGTGCGAGAACCTCGTAGTGGACCAGGGTACGATCTTGTGTGGAGACTACTGGTTGCAGATAGATCTCAAGATTTTTCTCTGTTAGACACTGCTCAATATGGGCCTTCCAGTGCTGAGCACCCTGATGATGGGCGGTATCTGTCTCGCTGGTGTTGAGTAGATGCCAACCGTTGCTATGCTGAGCTCGGGCACTCTGTAGTGCATTGTCGGCGCTACCAAGAAAAGAGCCAATGTTAATCTCCTGGTTATGTATATGGAAGAGCATGCCG
The DNA here is from genome assembly GCA_013349825.1 of Gammaproteobacteria bacterium. GTDB lineage: Bacteria > Pseudomonadota > Gammaproteobacteria > Thiopontia. The sequence goes on from DUYW01000067.1 coordinate 4,576, forward strand.
AGTGCAAAAAAATCATTTTCCAGAGGGAAGTCCATCGAGCGCAAGGTTGCAATTTTATTGGTGATCTCCAACGCAAGTGGTTCAGCCTGCTCCGTAGTTGTATTGGGCAAGAGTGCAGAAAATTCAGAGCCGCTAAAGCGGAACAGCTGTGCTTTTGGATAGTGTTGAATACTCTCTTGCAGCAGTTTGCTGGTAGTCTGTAGTAACTCGTCTGTGATCTGGTAGCCATGCTGCTGGTTGATGTTGTCCAGGTCCAGAATTTGAAGCTGGATGTAGATACCCTGAGAGGCACTTTCCTCATCGTTCAGGAAGGTATCGAGTTGCCCATTAAAATAGCGGCGATTTGGTAGTTTGGTTACGCCGTCTTCATACGCCTCCCGGCGAATCTCCTGATTCAGTGCAGCCTGATTTTCAAAGATCTGTTGGAGCCGTTCAACCATCTGGTTCATCGCTTTGGCAACTTGGCGCAGCTCACGTGCTTTGGGTAGTTTGTCGGTAATGATGAATTTTTTCTGAGTGACCGCAGCGGCCTGTTTCTCGATATCGTTGAGAGGTCGCAGAATGACCCGTAACAGAATTAACATCGCAATTGAGGCAATGGTGGTGAGCAGGATAAAAAGTGATGAGCTCTGAGTTGCCTTGCGCCAGAGATCAGCATAGGCATAGCCCGGATGGTTCTGGATGTAGATGTGACCAAGTTGGCTCCATCCGCTGGTGAGCAGAGCATGGCCAATAGGGGTCTCTAGCGGGAAAGCCTCAATAAACCAGGGAGGAACGCCATCAACCACTACCTCGAGTGAACGCTCAACCAGAACTGCATCTTGATTGTTTTCGATCCGAATCTGCAGGTAGTCCCCGCTATCGAATGCGGAGTTGACCATGGTCTCTAAAAGCGACTCATCCCCCAGATCAACGGCGCTGGTAAAGGAGAGTCCCAGAGAGGTTGCAACCTCATCCGCCTGCGATTTGAGCTGATTTTGCAGGTAGTCCTGACTGCTCTGGATGCTCAGAAAAAGTGTGCCGGCAAAGAACAGCACGAAAAGCAGAATAATGGTGGTAAAGAGTTGGGTTCGTAAGCTCATGGCTAGCCTCGTGTCGGTGCGGTATTTTCTACAGGTTGGCGGATATCACTACTGGTCATCCGTTTTTGGAGTTGTGTCCAGGCGTTTAGACTGGATGAGGAGCCTAACCGTTTGCCTCGTCCTCGATCTTTGCTGTTCCAGACATCACTACCATTGAAACTGTAGACTGGAGTTAGATCTTTTCTCAGGTTTGCAGGGAAGATTGAGCGTACCAGATTGTCGAGTACCAGGGGTACTGCATCATCTGTTGGATAGTAGGTGACAACCATGTGCGCCTGTTTGAGTTTGATCGCCTTAACATAAGTGATGCGGATTTTGCTGTCGTCGACCCCCGCCTGCAACAGGGTGAAATACTTTGCGATGGAGAAGTCCTCACAATCGCCTCCATGGGTGGCCAGGGTTTCGACCGGTGTAGCCCAGTAATCTTTCTCTCCCCAGTGGTCGATATCATTCACAAAGCGTACCTGTTCATTAAAAAATTCATTGGTCTTTTCAAGTTTCTCCTCTTCGGGCAGTTGAGTGATCTCTTCAATCAGCTTTTGCCACTCCTCCAGCCGAATACGGGCGGTGACACCAAACCGGCTCTCTGCTTCATGGAGTACAGCACTGTCGAGTTGTAGACCGGTAGGTGCAGCCACTACAAGCGCCACTGCAAGCACTACTATAAACGCTGCTACAAACGCTGCTACAAACGCTGTTACAAACGAGAGTAGAGGTGAGATAAAGAGGCTTCGGAGCATGGTCTTCGCGAGGAGTGGGTGACTTAGTGGAGGTGCCTGAAGATCTAAAGTTCTATAAGATCATCGTCACCCAAAATATCGGCATCAAGATTTTGTCTCTTTTCACGAATCAGCTTTCTGGAGAGTAGTTTCTGCTGGCTCACTTGGGGAAAGTCAGTAAAATGGATTGCCTTGTTTTTAATCAATAGGTCAATCAGATCCTCAAGTACACGAACCAGTTCCAGATCACTGGTTTCAAAATAGTGGTCGAACTCACTCTCATCCTTGAACTGGGCCGTGAGGAAGTTGATCACCTCAGGTGAATCAGTGAAGAGTGGGGTTTGGTCGCTGGTAGGGGTTGGATTGTCCTTAATCGCTGTGATCTTCCCTGATGTATCACGTTCTACATATATCTTAGCCATATTGCCTCCTCAGACCGGACCCGAAAAGTTTTCACCCCTATCAATAAATAGAGTTCTAAAAATAATTAAATTTGTATGAAAATAATAGCAAATGAGGAGAGGCTTGAGTCCTCTTTTTTTGTGTCAAAAAGGGGTATTTTTTTATTTAAACATCTGTTTTATAAGTAAAGGCATGTTTTTTGCAAAAGGAGGGTGTTCGTCAAGTTTTTGGACGATTACCCCTAACTGAAGAGGATTGGCGCTAGACATACTGCTTATAAGGTAAATGACTGAGGATGATGTTCAACAATGGGAGGACGAGGGGCTTTTCGGTATCGAAGACCCGCTTCTTGACTCTCTCATTATTCTATCGAAACACTTTGGTACCCCAGCCTCTAAAGACATGCTGACGGCGGGGCTACCGATGGTGCACGGGCGCTTGACGCCTGAACTCTTTGTGCGTGCCGCAGAGCGGATCGATATATCCTCACGTTTAGTGCGTAAATCACTGCAGCAGTTCTCAGCACTACTACTGCCCGCAGTATTGCTGCTAAAGGACCACACCGCCGTGGTGTTGCACTCAATCGACAACGAGCAGGGCATAGTCAAGGTGTTGTCACCTGGCAGCATGGGGGAGCTGGATCTGACGTTGGAAGAGCTGGATAGTCTCTACAGCGGCAAGGCATTCCTGGTCTCCCAGTTACACCGTTTCGATAAACGTACTCCTCAATTGATGAATGTACGTCAGCGTCACTGGTTTTGGGGGACTTTGATCAGCTCCTGGAGAATCTATCGAGATGTTTTATTGGCATCTCTGTTGATCAATATGTTCGCTCTGGCGAGTCCACTGTTTGTAATGAATGTGTATGATCGGGTGGTTCCCAATAAAGCAATCGAGTCACTTTGGGTCTTGGCGATTGGGATCTCAATCGTCTATATATTTGATTTTGTAATGAGAACACTGCGTGGCTATTTTGTAGATATTGCCGGTAAAAAGTCAGACATTCTACTATCAGCCCATATTTTTGAGCATGTGATGGGGCTTAAGATGTCCTCTCTGCCCCCTTCTGTGGGTGGTTTTGCCAACAGTTTGCGTGATTTTGAGAGTATTCGTGATTTTATTACCTCAGCAACCATTTTGGCGCTGATTGATTTGCCGTTTTTGGTTCTGTTTGTGCTTGTAATTAGTATGTTAGCTGGGGATTTGGTCTATATTCCTGTGATCAGTATTGTACTTATTGCCCTCTACAGTGTGGCGATTCAGAAGGTGCTTCAGGAGTCTGTTGAGAAGTCAGTTCGTGCCAGTACTCAGAAAAATGCCACCTTGATTGAGTCACTTTCTGCAGTAGAGACGATCAAAACTCTGGGGGCTGAGGGTATTCTGCAAAACCGTTGGGAAAAGGCGACTGGGTATATTGCGGACTGGGGAATTCGTTCCCGCATGCTAACGGCCTCTAGCGGTAATGTCTCTCAACTGATCCAGCAGATGACAACAGTCAGTATTGTAGTGTTTGGAGTCTACCTGATTGCTGAAGGTGAGTTGAGTCAAGGGGGGTTGATTGCTGCAGTCATGCTCTCCGGGCGTATGCTGGCGCCAGCGTCACAGATTGCAGGGTTGGCCTCTCGCTATTTCTATGCAAAGTCTGCACTCACATCACTAAGCCAGATTATGGAGCAGCCAACAGAGCGTTCAGACCATAAAGGACTCCATCGTGACAAGATTCAAGGGGGGATTCGTTTTGACCAGGTCTCATTCTCCTACCCTGGAGAAGAGTATAAGTCGCTGAATGAAGTAACTATAGAGATTAAGCCGGGAGAGCGTGTTGGAATTATAGGTCGTGTGGGATCAGGAAAATCAACCCTGGAAAAGTTGATTTTAGGACTCTATGATGCAGATGAAGGGGCCATTCAGATTGATGGTGTTGATGTGAGGCAGATCGACCCTGCCGACCTGCGGCGAAATGTGGGGTATGTAGCGCAGGATGTCATGCTCTTCTATGGATCCTTGAGGGACAACATAGCGTTCGGTATGCCGCACGTATCCGATGAGGAGATTCTCCGGGCAGCTCAGCTCTCCGGAGTTTCTGAGTTTGCGGCACAACACCCTTCAGGGTTCGATATGGAGGTTGGGGAGCGTGGAAGCCGCCTCTCAGGAGGGCAGCGGCAGAGTGTTGGGTTAGCGCGTGCCTTCCTGTCTAAACCTCCTATTGTACTGTTGGATGAGCCAAGTAACTCGCTCGATAACTCATCCGAAGCACAATTAATCAAACAGTTATCAGAATTTTCTGTGGGCAAGACTCTGATTCTGGTAACCCATCGCTCATCGCTGTTGAAGCTGGTTGACCGGCTGCTGGTGATGGATAAGGGGCAAGTTGTTGCCGATGGTCCGAAAGACCAGGTGCGTGAGGCGTTAAGACAAGGAAAGCTCCATGTCCGATGACCGCATGCTCAGTAAACAGGAATTGGCACTCATCGATGCTGATGATTTTTCCTATATTTCTGACCGCAGCGCTGCGGTTTTACTGCGCTCACCTCGTGGGGGGCGGATGATTGTCTGGTCAATCATGGCATTTATGTTTGTATTTATGCTCTGGGCAGGGTTTGCTGAGCTGGATGAGGTGACTGTGGGAGAAGGTAAAGTGATCCCCTCTAGGCAGCTTCAGATTGTACAGAACCTGGAAGGGGGTATTATCTCTGAGGTACTGATCAAGGAGGGTGACATTGTCGATGAAGGGCAGACCTTGCTCCGTTTTGATGGCATCATCATGAACGCCTCACTACAGGAGAATCGTAGAAAAATTCAGGCATTGAAGTCAAAAAAAGCACGACTACAGGCTGAGGTTGGGGGTAAAACGCTGCGGTTTGATGAGACGCTGATTAAGGCCTTCCCGGAATTGATTCAGCAGGAGCGCGAGCTGTATGAGTCTCGTGAGAAGGAGCTTCAAGCACGTATTGCCGGAGTCGATAGCCAGAATAAACAGATTGGACAGGAGATTGATGGATTAAGATCCAAGTTGAATACATTGAAGAAAAGTATTGTTATTTCTAATAAAGAGTTGGAGATAACAAGGCCGCTATTTTTGGAGGGGGCAGTTTCGAAGGTCGAACTGCTGGGGCTTGAACGGGTCGTGAATGACATGCAGGGTGAGATCGAAATGGTGCAGTTAGAGATCCCCCGACTAGGAACACAACAAGAGGAGATGAGGACAAAACGAACTGAAGTGGAATTAACTTTTAGGAATCAGGCGCGGGAGGAGCTCAACCAAATTATTGGTGAGCTCTCTGCACTTGAAGAGGGGGCAATTGCCCTCAGGGATAAGGTGGATCGAACCGCCGTACTCTCCCCAGTGAGGGGCGTAGTCAAACGGGTGCTCGCAAGCGGCATCCGTTCTGTCGTTCAACCAGGTTCTGATCTGGTTGAAATTGTTCCGTTAGATGATGCGCTACTTGTAGAGGCGAAAATCCGTCCTGCAGATATCGCCTTTATCCATCCGGGACAGGAGGTCATGGTTAAATTTACAGCCTATGACTTCTCGATCTATGGCGGTGTTACCGCTAAATTGGAGCAGATCAGTGCAGATACCATCCTCGATGCCGTAGATGGTGAGAGTTACTATCTAGTCAAGGTGCGTACAGATAAAACGCACCTCGGTACCGTTAAACGTCCGCTAGAGATTATCCCTGGAATGGTCGCCTCAGTGGATATCTTGACTGGTAAAAAGACAGTGCTGGAGTACCTCATGAAGCCTGTTTTCAAGGCACGTCAACAAGCGCTTAGAGAGCGTTGATTTTAAAGATAATATAACCTTGCTGGGTGATTAATCTTTTGTTTTAAAATTACCGTTCTATAATGGAGTGGCATTAATAATAATGTTAACGGACTCTTAATCTTTACCCCTCTCTAGTCAATCCATTTTGGAGCAGTCGTACCATGGCAATCCCAACCCAGCCAACTAACCGTAATTCTGATCTGATGTCGTATGCAACCGTTTCGGCGGCTGCTGACACCAATGATATCTTTACGGTCCTCTCTTCTGAGTTGCTACTCAAGGGCGAGTATAGCCGGAGCGGAGATGATTTGGTTATTCGTGGGGCGATGGGAGAGGAGATTCGGGTTGAGGGCTACTTCTCAGGGGATGTGCCTCCCACGCTGCAGACTGCAGATGGTGCTGCAATTATCCCTGAGATCGTCGAAAAACTGCTGGTCAACACCGATTCTGTGCAGGTGGCCGGGCCAGCCGGTTCGATTGCGATTCCCGAAATGCTGGGTGATCCGATTGGTGCGGTTGATACCGTGGGTAAAGATGGCAACATCACCGCAAAGGGTTCTGATGGCGTAATCCGTATCCTCAAGGAGGGTGATCCCATCTACAAGGATGATGTCATCGAGACCGAAGGCAACTCAACCATTGGTCTGAAGATGCTGGACGATACCAGCTTCCAGATGGGTGCCAGTACCCGTGCCATTCTCGATGAATATAACTATAACGCTGCTACAGAGACAGGCCGCTTTGAGGCGACCATTCTGGAAGGAGTTTTCCGTTATGCCAGTGGACATTTGGGTGGCCTGGATAAGGGTACCCATACTGTTCTTAAAACCCCAACCGCACAGTTGGGTGTGCGTGGCTCCGAGTTGGAAGGGCAGGTTACAGCGGATGGAACAACAACCTTTGTCCATCGTGAAGGAATTCTCGATGTTTCGGATGCTTGGGGACGTGGCTCTGTAACCCTAGTGGAGCCGGGTACCGCATCTGCTGTCAGCTTCAGACCTGGGCCACCCGAGCCTATTTTTGAGGCACCGGAGGCAATTACCCAAATCTTCGAAGAGATGTTACCGCCAGTTCCCGATTTTGTAATAGAAGCCAATGAGGCAGAAGCAGCAGAAGAGGAGCCAGAGGAAGAGGCTACAGAAGAAGAGGTTTTAGAAGAGGAAGCGGCCACTGCAGAAGAAGAGGTAGGTGATGAGGTTGCTAACGCAGAAGAGGTCATTGAAGAGGTTCCACTGGAAGAGGAGTTATTAGAGGAAGGTCTGGTTGAAGAGGAGTTGTTGCAAGAGGTCGTTGAGGAGACAGCTATAGAAACTCTTCAGGAAGAGGTAAAACCAGAAGACCTTACAGCCGAAGAGCTGAACGCTTTAGATGCCTCAGCTGCTGGAGGAGAGGTTATTACAGATTCAGAATTTGTTTATGAACGATCTGAAGCATTGAACATTGAGGAAACAGTTGACGAACCTGAGGAAGCACAAACAGCAACAGAAGCTACAGTTCAGCAAGTTGATGATGTGGTGAGAACAGTGAATGAGGCGGTTATTGCTGCTGAGGTGAATGAAGTACCTGTCGCAGAGGCCGTAATTACTAATGTCGAGGAAGATGGCTCAATTACCGGGCAGCTCCAGGCAACAGGCAATGACCTATCCGAAAGTGCAGCATTAAGCTTCAGTGCAACTGCTGATGTTGATGGTTTGATAGTTAATAGCGATGGAACATACAGCTTTGATGCCTCCTCTTATGACAGTTTGAATGAAGGAGAGCAGCAGACCATTGAGGTCCCTGTAGTGGTTACCGATGAACAAGGGGCTGCAGACACCACGACACTGACCATTAATTTGACAGGCACTGAGGATGCACCGGTTATTGAAGGTGTCAACACAGCCGTTCTGGCCGAAAATATAGAGGCTCAGAGTGGTGAAGAGGTCAGTAGCGTCTCTGGACAGCTGACGGCTACAGATGCAGATGCAATAGATACCCCAACTTTTACCGTAGAGTCTCAGGCGGGAGCCTATGGTGAACTCTCAATTACAGCGGATGGTAACTGGACCTATACCCAAACAGACCTCAGCTTGGCTGAAGATGAGGTGGTCGTAGAGTCATTTATTGTAACGGCTAAAACCTTAGATGGAGAGCAAGTCACTGAAACTGTACAGGTTGAAGTGAGTGGTGGAAATACAGCGCCTGTTGCTGTGGCAGCTGAAGCAGTGGTGAGTGAAGGTGCCCTTTTTAAGGGTCAAATAGAAGCAACAGATGTTGATTTACCTGAAGGTGCTGAGCTGACTTTTTCAACAGATGCAACTGTAGAAGGTCTCACTTTAAATACAGATGGTTCCTATAGCTTTGATGCAGCAAGCTATGACAGCTTAGGTGCAGGTGAGACTCAAACCATTAAAGTACCTGTTACTGTTACAGATGACTGGAATGAAATAACAACCACCACCTTGACCATCAACCTGACCGGCAGCGAAGATGCGCCGGTGATAAGCGGCACCAGCAGTGGAGCGCTGGTAGAAGATACAGCGAGTGTGAGTGGACAGCTGAGCGTGAGCGATGCGGATGATGAAGACAGCCCTGCGTTTAACGAAGAGAGCCTGAGCGGTACCTACGGATCGCTGAGCATAGATGCAGACGGCAGCTGGACCTACACGCCAGACAGCAGCATAAATAGTCTGAATGCAGGAGAGAGTGCGAGCGAGAGCTTCACCGTGACAGCGGAAACGGCGGATGGAGAGATAGTGACCCAGCAGGTGACCGTGAACCTGACCGGCAGCGAAGATGCGCCGGTGATAAGCGGCACCAGCAGTGGAGCGCTGGTAGAAGATACAGCGAGTGTGAGTGGAC
>DUYW01000068.1 GCA_013349825.1 Gammaproteobacteria bacterium
AAATGAGCAAGAGGTACGGGGGTGGACTAAAAAACATGTTTTTGCTGAAAAAGCCTGTCAAGGATTATTTTCCGTTAACACCCCTGAATAGTTACTAGAAAAGGTCTCCATGAGGAGAGAACAGTTATGAGTGACCTGATGTCAACAAAAATATATCGGGTGTACAAGTTTGCTTCCTAGAATCCTGATCGTAGATGACGAGATTATCAACTTGCAGGTGGCCGCATCCTACCTGCAGTCGACTCGTCTGTACACAATCAGTGTTGCCAAAAGCGGGAAAGAAGCCCTTGAGCTAATGGGGATTGTATCCCCTCAGCTGATTCTTTTGGATGTCATAATGCCAGAGATGAATGGTTTTCAGATTTGTAGAGTGATCAAAGATAACGCTGAGTGGAAAGATATACCGGTCATTTTTCTATCCGGGGTGGTTAGTGATGAGGATAGAAAGAGGTGCTTTGAGGTAGGTGGCGTTGACTACTTAATGAAGCCGGTTGAGCAAAAACTCCTTTTAGGGAAAGTTGCTACCTACTTATAGTGGTAACAGTGAACGGATTGGGGGGCATTAACAAGCTAATGGAAACAGCCCAAGGAATCCGGTTAACGGTATGAATGTGATAAGCGTATCGCGCCTTTCAGATGCTCTGGATGCGCTATAGATCATCGCCGTCTGGGCTGGATTCGTGAGGCGCTTGAGTACACAACAAAAGACCCGACTCTCCGCTTCCACCACCTGCGGCATAGTTTTTCCAATTGGATGTTATTGAGGTTTGCCCTGTATGAGCTAAACAACAGTGATCTATCCCTTCCTGACTGGTTTCTGCCTGACCAGCATAGCCGAGAGAGTCTGTTTCAATCTTCGACTACAATCAGAGAGGGCATACTGGGGAAAGCACCAACGAATCGACGTTCCCTGATGCAAATCTCGCATATGCTGGGGCACCTCTCCAGTGCAACCACACTGAACAGCCTCTTTAACTGAGATGTACTGAAATGGTTGGCCAGTCCTGTTTGGCGACCTACAGGGCATCGAAAGACAATCTAAGGAGATTTGTGGCACCGCTCATGGCTGAGCGAAAAAAAAAATGGTTTCAGATGTGATATCATACGCCATATCTGCTGTCGGATTATTCAGATGGGAAAGAGACAACAAACAAAACTGCTGGAAAAGGAACGATTTGAACTCAGTGCCAAGTCGGGTGGTGGAATACTGCAATACGAGGTCTGGGGCATTGTGGGAAACGGTGAAACTATTGTGACCCGCTATAACTTAGCCTATATCAACCACCGAATCTGCCAAGAGGATAATGGGAGAGTGCTTGGGTTTGACAATGCGCATGACTACCACCATCGTCACTATATGGGCACTGTTGAAGCTATCGAGCACGTTAGTTATGAGATGACGTTTGAGCGGTTTCAGAGAGAGTGGCAGAACATAGTAAAATGTGAAGAGGAAAGTAAACATGAGTAAAGTGACTGTCAGAGCAGATGACCTGGAAGGCTTCTTCTCCAGAGCTAGAGATGCTGCACAGCGTGCTGATCAAGGGGGGGTATTTGAAGAAAAAGTTACGATCTCCTTTGAAGATCCACAGCAGATGTTCTCTGTACTCTCGGAGGCTAGAAGGCGCTTGATGTCGGAGGTAATGCATCAACCAGGGACTATCAGTGAGCTTTCTAATCGACTTCACCGTGACCGTTCTTCCATCTCTAAAGATATCGGGATGTTGGAGGAGGTGGGATTGATTGTCTCAAAAAAAGAGCCTAATCCTGGGCATGGCACCCAAAAGTGGGTAAGAGCTGTTGCCCCTGAGGTTGAAGTTGTAGCGACCCTGCATTGAGAGGCAGGTTCCTCCTACTCTTTACTTGGCAGCCTCTTCCTCCTGATACAGTCTCTTAGACATCATGTATTGGCCTGCTCTCCTTGATTATGGCTCTGCGCCTGCTTGTCCAACCTTAGCGTAATCCATACCGTCTAGGTTGGGCAGGTCAAGTGGTTATGGTCGCAACAGCAGGGCAAAAACAAATAGCAATCCGTCTTGATGAAAGAACGATTCAGAAAATAGATGACAAGAGAATAAAGATGTCAAAAGGTGGGGGGTATTCCTTCTAGGTCTGAGGTAGTTAGGATAGCTCTAGACCAATTTCTGAAGCAGAAGTAGTTGCGTTGGTATCATCAGAGTGAGGTCACCCATGTGATGTGGGGTTGAAGTTACCATGATTTTGAGTGCAACCTAGATAGGGTGGACGTCACCTTATTTCAGGTACTTTTTGTATTGGATTCCACTCAATTTCCTTAATCACCGTTTTTCTTGAATGGGCACAGAGCTAAATTTGCCATATTTTTACTCATTTTCACATAGTGATTTAGAAAGATTATTGTTGATTTGTAAAGAATTATGATAAAATATAATTAAAATAAATCAGTGTGTTGCGTTAATATTTGACAGAAAATTAGTTGCTTGTATAATCGCGCATCTACATTTTAGGCGCGTAACTCAGTTGGTTAGAGTGTCACCTTGACATGGTGGAAGTCGGTGGTTCGAATCCACTCGCGCCTACCAATTTTTGAAGATGGTCAGAACATCACACTGGATGGCTGGCCATTTTTTTTGTTTGCTATGAATATTGTTAACAAGCGGCCTCTCGTGTGGGTCGCCACTGGAGTATAAAAATGGTTGTTGTCACTTTACCGGACGGTTCTCAACGCAGTTTTGATCAGGCAGTCACTGTGCTGGATGTCGCTGCAGATATTGGTCCGGGGTTGGCCAAGGCCGCGTTAGCCGGAAAGGTTGGAGATCAACAGGTAGATACCTCTTTCCTGATTGAGGAGGATGCCACTCTTTCTCTGATCACCAGTCGCGATGAGGAGGGGGTAGAGATTATTCGCCACTCTACTGCCCATCTGTTAGCTCAGGCGGTCAAATCACTCTATCCAGAGACACAGATCACCATTGGTCCGGTTGTTGAGCACGGCTTCTACTATGACTTCGCTCGTGAGGAGAAGTTTACCCCTGAAGACTTTAAAATCATTGAAAAGAGGATGGCTGAGTTGGCCAAGGCCAATACCCCCATTCAGCGCTCAGAGATGGGACGAGAGGAGGCGATAGCCTTCTTTGAGGCACAAGGCGAACTCTACAAGGCGGAGATCATTCGTGATATTCCAGAGGGACAAGTGTTGTCACTCTATCGCCAGGGGGATTTTATTGATCTCTGTCGTGGTCCACACGTACCCTCAACCGGCCATCTGAAGGGTGGTTTTAAGTTGATGAAGCTGGCGGGTGCCTACTGGCGTGGTGACTCTGATAATGAGATGTTACAGCGCATCTATGGGGCGGCCTTTGCAGACAAGAAGCAGCTCAAAGGGCATCTGCACCGGTTGGAAGAGGCTGAGAAGCGAGACCATCGCAAGATTGGCAAGAAGCTGGATCTGTTTCACAGTCAGGAAGAGGCTCCGGGGATGGTCTTCTGGCACAGTAAAGGGTGGTCCATCTATCGTGAGGTGGAGGACTATGTGCGTGAGAAGTTGCGCCATCACGGCTATCAAGAGGTACATACCCCGCAGGTTATTGATCGTGTGCTGTGGGAGAAGTCTGGTCACTGGGATAAGTTCGGGGATATGATCTTCTCGACACATTCAGAGAACCGTGACTACGCCATTAAGCCAATGAACTGTCCGGGCCATGTACAGATCTATAATCAGGGGCTGCGCAGCTATCGTGATCTACCGCTACGTATGGCAGAGTTTGGCTCCTGTCACCGTAACGAGCCATCAGGCACCCTGCATGGGTTGATGCGGGTGCGTAATTTTACTCAGGATGATGCCCATATCTTCTGTACTGAGTCACAGATTCAGTCTGAAGTGGCTGACTTTATGGAGCTGCTGTTTGAGGTCTATGAAGACTTTGGCTTTGAAGAGGTACTGATCAAGCTCTCCACCCGACCGGAAAAACGTGTGGGTAGTGATGATGTGTGGGATCAGGCAGAACAGGCGCTGGAGACTGCACTGAACATTAAAGGGTTGGATTGGGAACTACAACCGGGTGAAGGTGCCTTTTATGGCCCCAAGATTGAGTTTTCACTGAAAGATTGCATTGGTCGTGTCTGGCAGTGCGGTACTATTCAGGTAGATTTTTCAATGCCGGGCCGGTTGGATGCGACCTATATTGATGATGCAGGAGAGAAGAGAAATCCTGTGATGTTACATCGCGCAATTCTCGGTTCTCTGGAGCGTTTTGTTGGAATTTTGATTGAAGAGTTTGCCGGTTCGATGCCTCCGTGGCTCTCTCCAATTCAGGCCGTGGTGGTCAATATCACAGATAATCAGCGTGAAGCAGTCGAAAATATTGCAAAACAGATCAATAACACCGGTTTTCGTGTGGAATCTGACTTGAGAAACGAGAAGATAGGGCTTAAAATTCGCGAGCACTCTATGCAGCGTGTCCCCTATATTTTAGTGGTCGGGGATCGCGAGATGGAAGAGGGTACCGTTGCTGTGCGTATGCGCGGTGGTAAAGAGTTGGGAACCCTCTCAGTGGCGGCCTTTATGGACCATTTGCAGCAGGATGTAGTGGAACGCAGACAGGTTTGAACGAGTTTGGTTTAAAGAGCACTGTATCTGTTTATTTTTGATTGTTTGAAGAATTAGGAGAACTTAAGATCGCATTTCAGCCACATGGCCCTCGGGGCCGGATGCCGGAAAAGACACACGAGCATCGATTGAATGATGAGATAACCGCCCAGCAACTGCGTGTATTTGGAGCGGAGCAGGAGGATTCACAGGTTATCTCACGTAGTGAAGCGCTGGCACTGGCAGATGAGGCGGGATTGGATCTGGTCGAGATCTCTCCCAAAGCAGAACCTCCAGTGTGTCGTGTGATGGATTATGGAAAATACCTGTTTGAGCAGAAGAAAAAGAAGAACGCTGCAAAACAGAAGCAGAAGCAGGTACAGATTAAAGAGATCAAGTTCCGTCCCGGTACCGGGGAGGGAGATTATCAGATCAAACTCAGAAACTTGATGAAGTTTTTAGAGCAGGGTAACAAGACCAAAGTGACAATTCGTTACCGCGGACGTGAGATGGCTCACCGCGAGATTGGTATGGAAATTCTGAAACGGGTTGAAAAAGATCTGGAAGAGTATGGAAAGGTAGAACAATTTCCAAAAATGGAGGGTCGCCAGATGATTATGGTGATCGCCCCTATCTCCAGAAAAAAGTAGTGAGAAGTTAGAGGTTTTACAGGTTCCTGTCTGGTCAATGGCACACCGGCAGGAAGATTTTAATGGGAGCAATCCCACATTTAATGATGAGGTGATCAAGATGCCAAAAATAAAGTCAAAGAGAGGCGCTTCCAAGCGCTTCAAGGCGACCGCGTCCGGTTTTAAGCGTGGACAAGGTTTTCGTAGTCATATCCTGACCAAGAAATCCACTAAACGTAAGCGTCAGCTACGGAGTCCACTCAATGTCCACGAGAGTAACGTTGCTGCTGTCAAGCAGATGTTGCCTTACGCCTAATCCGGGAGAACTGAAATGCCAAGAGTAAAAAGAGGCGTACAAGCACGCGCACGTCATAAGAAGGTTTTAAAAGAGGCACGCGGATATTATGGAGCCCGTAGTCGGGTCTACCGCGTTGCCAAACAGGCGGTTACCAAGGCGGGTCAATATGCCTACCGTGATCGTCGCCAGAAGAAGCGTCAGTTCCGTTCGTTGTGGATTGTCCGTATTAATGCAGAGGCACGCAACAACGGTCTCTCTTACAGCAATATGATCAATGGTCTGAACAAGGCTGGGATTGAGGTAGACCGTAAGGTTCTGGCGGATCTGGCTGTACATGACAAGACTGCTTTTGCAGTGATCGCAGAGCAGGCGAAGGCTGCACTGTAATTTAGAACGATCGACTGAAAGTCGAATAGAGGGACGGCACACTATCCGGTTTGCTGTCCCTTTTTATTGTGAGTAGTTGAAAACAAGATGACCACAGAATTAAAGACTCTGGTTGCAGAGGCTGAAGCAGCGATTGAACAGGCTGTTGATCTCTCGGCGTTGGATCAGGTACGCGTTGGCATACTGGGCAAGAAGGGGGCTTTGACGGCAATCCTGAAAACCCTGGGCGGCATGGAACCTGAAGAGCGTAAAGAGACAGGGGCTGCCGTTAACCGGGCTAAACAGGCGTTGCAGCAGAAGATTGAAGAGAAGAGGGCTGCGCTTGAGGGTGCTGCGCTCAATGAGCAGCTCTCGAATGAGACCATTGATGTGACTCTGCCCGGACGTACGCGTCACCAGGGTTCGATCCATCCGGTGACCCATACTTTAGAGCGCATTGAAGAGCTGTTTCGTCGTGTCGGTTTTGAGGTGGCTGAGGGGCCGGAGGTTGAGGATGATTATCACAACTTTGAGGCACTCAATATCCCGGAACACCATCCGGCACGTGCCATGCATGACACCTTCTATTTTGCGGATGGGCGGGTGCTGAGAACACACACCTCGCCGGTGCAGGTGCGTGTCATGGAGTCGAAACAGCCTCCTCTGCGTGTTATTGCTCCGGGCCGTGTCTATCGTTGTGATTCGGATCTGACTCACACCCCCATGTTTCACCAAGTGGAGGGGCTGATTGTGGATGAGTCTGTCAGCTTTGCAGACCTCAAGGGGCTGCTACATGATTTCTTGCGTAGCTTCTTTGAGCAGGATGATCTGCAATTGCGTTTTCGTCCCTCCTACTTTCCCTTTACAGAACCCTCTGCTGAGGTGGATATTGAGTGTGTGATGTGTGGTGGTAAAGGGTGTCGTGTCTGTAGTCATACTGGCTGGCTTGAGGTTTTAGGCTGTGGCATGGTGCATCCTGAGGTGTTTCATCACTCTAATGTGGACACTGAGAAATATACCGGGCTGGCTTTCGGGCTTGGAGTTGAGCGTTTGGCAATGCTACGTTATGGCATCAATGATCTACGTCTTTTCTTTGAAAATGATCTTCGGTTTTTGAAGAATTTTGCCTGAAAATACCTTTTAAATCAGATTATATAATCTAGTTACTGAGCTGTAATTATTATGAAATTTAGCGAATCCTGGCTGCGTGAATGGGTTAATCCAGAGGTCACTACTGAGAAGCTGCTTGAGCAGTTGACGATGGCTGGGCTGGAGGTGGACGGTGTTGAGGCTGCGGCACCCGCCTTTGAAAAGGTTGTGGTTGCTGAGGTGATTTCAGTAGAACCCCACCCAGATGCAGATCGTCTGCGTGTTACCCGGGTTGAGGCGGGTGAAGAGGAGCCACTGACTATCGTCACCAATGTGGCAGACATTGCTGTGGGGGAGAAGATTGCGGTTGCCAAGGTCGGCTGTGTACTGCCGGATGGTATGAAGATCAAAAAAGCGAAATTGCGTGGAGTCCCCTCCTTTGGCATGTTCTGTTCGATGGGAACGCTGGGGCTGATGGAGGAGAGTGAATCGTTGGAACGACTGCCTTCAGAAGCTCCGGTTGGTGTCTCAATTCGTGATTATATGGCGCTGGATGATCAGGTTATAGAGGTTGATTTAACCCCGAACCGTGGAGACTGTCTGAGCATCTCCGGTGTGGCACGTGAAGTGGGAGTGATGAACAGTGCCAGCGTCAAGAGCGTGGAGTTTGAGCCGGTCATAGCCAGCTCTGAGCGTACCTTTCCAGTCTACATAGAGAATGCAGCAGGGTGCCCTCGCTACCTGAGTCGTGTGATTGAGGGGGTTAATCCCAGGGCTGATTCTCCTCTGTGGATGCAGGAACGGCTACGTCGTGCCGGAATGCGTTCATTGGGACCGCTGGTCGATGTGACCAATTATGTGATGCTGGAGTTGGGACAACCGATGCATGCCTTTGATCTGGCAAAACTCTCTGGAGCAATCACTGTACGAAATGCCGTTGCGGGTGAATCTTTAACCCTGTTGGATGGTAAAGAGATTGAGTTAAACAGAGAGACTTTGCTGGTTACGGATGAGAAGGGCCCTTTGGCTCTGGCCGGGATCATGGGTGGAGAGTCCAGTGGTATAGAAGAGGAGACCACAGATCTGTTTTTGGAGTGTGCTTTCTTCGCACCGCTGTCCATCGCGGGTAAAGCGCGTAGTTATGGTCTCCATACGGACTCCTCACACCGTTTTGAGCGGGGGGTTGATTCACAGCTACAGTTGCTGGCGATTGAACGGGCGACTCAATTGTTGATTGATATCGTAGGGGGAAGTGCTGGCCCCGTTGAAGAGGCTGTCAACCCGGAGACCTTGCCCTCTGCGAATAGGATTAACCTTCGATCAGAACGGCTTGAACGCATTCTCGGGCTTTCGCTCGATCCGGCTTGGGTAGCAGAAACTCTGCAAGGGTTGGGGTTGTCGCTCGAGACGAATGCTGAAGGGTGGCAGGTGGTCTCTCCATCCTGGCGCTTTGATCTGGCGATTGAGGCAGACCTTATTGAGGAGGTTGGTCGTATCTATGGTTATGATCAGCTGCCCAGTACCCATCCTCAATTGAGTGCTGAAATTCGCAAGAACCCTGAGGCGATTACTCCGCTTCAACAGCTTCGCCAGACACTGGTCGATCAAGGCTATCGGGAGGTGATCACCTATAGTTTTGTCGATCCAAAATTGCAGCAGATAATGGATCCGCAGCATGAGGCGTTGGCATTGGAAAATCCAATCTCCAGTGATCTCTCGGTGATGAGAACCTCACTCTGGCCCGGTCTGATTCAGAGTATGGAATTTAATAGTAAGCGGCAACAGAGTCAGATACGTCTATTTGAGACGGGGCTACGTTTTGTGCCTGAAGCGGATGGTTTGAAGCAACAGAGAATGGTTGCAGGACTCTTATATGGTGAGATAGAACCTGAACAATGGTCTGTAACCTCAAGATCAGTAGACTTTTTTGATATGAAGGGAGATCTTGAGTTACTGCTGGAAAAAGGTGATAAAGTTCAGTTTGTAGCCGCTTCTCACCCCGTGCTACACCCTGGAAAGAGTGCGCAGATCAAGATGGGGGCGACTGTACTTGGGTGGGCCGGGGCGATACATCCAGCCATTGCGGCTCAACTCTCATTGCCAAAGAATATTTTTCTCTTTGAGCTGGATCTGCAGCAACTTCAGGAGCGGATGATTCCAGCTTTCAATCCACTCTCAAAATTCCCAATGATTCGACGAGATCTTGCTATCTTATTGAATAGAAATATTTTATCTCAAGAGGTTCTGGATACGGCTGAGGCATCCATTGATCAGAAGATTCTGAGAGGGGTGCGCCTGTTTGACCTCTATCAAGGGGATAACCTTAAAGAGGATGAGAAGAGTCTTGCCTTTGGAATTTTTCTACAGCATGATGAACGCACCCTGACGGATGATGAGGTCGAAGCTGTTATTGTTCAAGTAGTTGAGAATCTTGAGCAGCAGCATGGTGCAAAATTACGTATTTAAAATTACATATTTAATCGGGTTTCAACTACTTTAATAGTTGAAAAAAACATTTTAATTTTATATTGTTACAACAACTATACAAACTATATTGAAAGGAGTCATGCGAATGACGCTCACTAAAGCTTCTCTCTGCGAAACACTCAATGAAGAACTTGGACTGAACAAAAGAGAGTCCAAGGAGATGATTGAACAATTTTATGAAGAGATTCGTTCTGCACTGGAAGAGGGAGAAAACGTAAAGCTCTCCGGTTTTGGAAACTTTGACTTGCGCGATAAGTCACCACGTCCGGGAAGAAACCCGAAAACGGGTGAAGAGATCCCGATTACTGCCAGAAGAGTTGTCACCTTTAAGGCGGGGCTCAAACTTAAAGAGAGTGTCGATAACTACAGCACTTCAGTTTTTACTGAATAACTGATCTGTTTGTCGCAGTAGACCTCTACTTGATATGAGTCATGATCCTGTCGCTACTGAGGTTAAAGTCAGTGAGTTACCACCCATCCCCTCAAAGCGATACTTTACCATTGGTGAGGTCTCCAGGCTCTGTATGGTTAAACCTCATGTGCTGCGTTACTGGGAACAGGAGTTTGCTCAGCTAAAACCGGTTACCCGTCGAGGTAACCGTCGTTACTACCAGCAGCATGACATTAAGTTGATCCGCAAGATTAGAAGCTTTCTCTACGAAGAGGGGTTCACAATCACAGGGGCACGAAGCAAGTTGGGTAAAAAAGGGGAAGGGGTTAGTGTAAAGGCCGATATCTCTGAAGTGAGGAGAGAATTAGAGGTGCTTCTTCAGCGTTTGCAATAGATCGGGTGTTTTCAGAGCATAGACCCAAAAATACTGTATTGCGCAATAATTGCCACTTTTTCACTGGACTGGTATAGTCCCCGTTCGACTACTGGCTGACTGAATGATATTGTCGGGTGAAATGGGGTAACTTCTGCAGCTGATGCAGAGTTGCTATGAGTGGTAGCGAAGATTAGAAATGGTGGGCGCACAGTGTGATATGAGACTGTTGATGAGAATAGAAATGACCGCCCTTAAGAATATTTGAAGAGGTCGACGAGTGTTATAGAGTCGTCTTTGATAGAGGAATGGTTGAACCCAATCGTGCGCAACTGAGACACGGTTGGTTTGGAATTTTTAGAGCCTACAGGCTCTCTAGGTGTTTACGTATATGGAAACAAGCGACTGTTTTTATAAACATTAAAATGAATTAATGCTCTGTTTTTATTGAAAATAGAGTGTAATATCCTGTCCAATCCCTGCTCCTTGTTGAGGACTCTTAACGTTTTGACCTGTTCATGGTGAGAAAGTTTGAGAGAAGAATAATGAAAAGAATTTTGATGAATGCCACGCAACAGGAAGAGCTGCGTGTTGCACTTGTGGATGGGCAGTACCTGTATGACCTGGATATTGAGAGTGCAGCTTACGAGAAGAAAAAAGGTAATCTCTATAAGGGAAAAATTACTCGTGTAGAGCCGAGCCTGGAGGCCGCTTTTGTTAACTACGGTTGCGAACGTCATGGCTTTTTACCCTTTAAAGAGATCTCAAGAAGTTACTTCAAAGAGGGGGCCTTTGATGGTGGAGGTCGCCCCAATATTGCTGACTCGATCAATGAGGGGCAAGAGGTTATTGTCCAAATTGAGAAAGAAGAGCGCGGAAACAAAGGGGCTGCGCTGACTACCTTTGTCAGCATGGCTGGACGCTACCTGGTCTATATGCCAAATAATCCCAGAGCAGGAGGGATCTCACGACGTATTGAAGGTAAGGATCGTCAGGAGTTGCGGACTGCGATGCGTGAGATGGATATACCCAACGGTTCCGGAGCGATTGTCCGCACCGCAGGTATTGGAAAAACTACAGAAGAGTTACAGTGGGATCTTGATTACCAGCACCAGATCTGGAGCAGTATCGAGATGGCAGCCGAAAAACCGGCCCCCTTCCTGATCTACCGTGAAAGTGACATTGTTGTTCGTGTAATCCGTGATTATCTGCGTGATGATATTGGTGAGATCTTGATTGATGATGAAGATACTTACCAGTTGGCCCATGAGTTTATGTCCAGGGTAATGCCGCATAACCTGAAAAAGTTGAAACGCTATCAGGAGCAGACTCCAATCTTTACCCGCTTCCAGATTGAGAGCCAGTTGGAGTCGGCATTCCTGCGTGAAGTTCGACTCCCTTCAGGTGGCTCCATTGTGATCGACCCTACGGAAGCGTTGATCTCTATTGATATCAACTCTGCACGGGCGACCAAAGGGAGTAATATTGAAGAGACCGCGCTCAATGCAAACCTTGAAGCGGCCGATGAAATTGCCCGTCAGTTACGTTTAAGAGATAGTGGTGGTCTGGTGGTGATTGACTTTATCGATATGCAGGCCAATAAAAATCAACGTGCGGTCGAAAATCGTCTACGTGATGCCCTGAAGTATGATCGGGCGCGCGTACAGGTGGGGCGCATCTCCCGCTTTGGGCTGTTGGAGATGTCTCGTCAACGGCTGAGACCTTCACTCGGTGAATCTGCACATAATGTTTGTCCACGTTGTAGTGGGCAGGGAACCATTCGTGGGACCCAATCAATTGCGCTGTCTGTACTTCGTCTGATCCAGGAAGAGGCGCTCAAAGAGGGGACCGGTCAAGTGACTGCACAACTCCCCATCGCTGTAGCAACCTACCTTCTCAATGAGAAGCGTGCGGCGGTTTCTGAGATTGAACAGCGTTCTAAAATCTCGATAACGTTGATTCCTAACCATACTTTGGAGACACCACACTACAGTATTGAGCGACATCGGAAAAATACGGATGATCAGGAGAGTGAGGTTCGCCCCAGCTATCGCCAGGTTGAAGAGCTGGCCCCAGAACAGGAAGTGGTTCACGAGGCCAAAGCAGTACAGCGTGATGTGCCTGCTGTGCGTGAAATAATGCCCAACGCACCTGCGCCCCAGAGCGAACGTAAGCGTGAAGAGGCTCCAGAGGAGTCTGGTGGTTTTGTAAAGAAACTCTTTTCCACGCTGTTTGGGGGGGATAAAGAGACGAAAAAAGAGGCAGAGAAAGAGGAACAGACTCAATCTAACTCAGGGCGTAATAGAAGCCGGAGTGGAAATCGCAGTGGCGGTAATCGTAGTAGTGGCGGTAATCGTAATAGTGGCGGCAATAGTGGAGGGGGACGTCACCCATCACGTAGGGGGCAAGGAGGACGTAGTCGCAATAATCGCCCAAAACAGCAAAATGAAACGGGTGATAAATCACAAAGCCGGACTCAGGAGAATCAAGGAGAAAATCAGAAAAGTGGTGCGCAGGGGCAGCAGCAAGGTAAGCCTCAGCAGCGCCGTCGGTCTCGTTCAGGAGGGAATCGAAATAGAGGTGATCAGCAGCAAGATAAGGGGCAGTCACAGCAGAAGAGCGTGTCACAAGAAGCTGCTCCCAAAAATGAGGCTACCCCCAAGGCAAAACCGAGGTCCAGATCCAGAAACAGACAAGGGTCTGAATCTTCCCGGCAATCCAGTCAATCTGCTGCTCAGCCTGTAAATCAGAGTGAAAAACAGCAGAGTGCAGAGAAAAATGAGGGCAACAGTAATAAGAGCGTTACAGCCGAGCAGTCCCCAAAGCGAGAATCTCCAAAGCGAGAGTCATCAAAAACAGGACCTAAAGAGAGAGTGGCTGATCAGGCTTTGGATGCTAAGCCCAATGTAGAAGCTAAGCCTAAGCCAGAAGCCAAGCCCAAGCCAGAAACCAAGCCTAAGCCAGAAGCTGAGCCTAAGCCAGAAGCTGAGCCCAAGCCAGAAGCCAAGCCCAAGCCAGAAGCCAAGCCCAAGCCAGAAGCCAAGCCCAAGCCAGAAGCCAAGC
>DUYW01000069.1 GCA_013349825.1 Gammaproteobacteria bacterium
GAACAACCTGATCAGGGTGATGAATAAGATTGGTAGGGGCTACTCCTCTTTACGGCTCGCCATAGCAAGAGAGATTGACTGAGCCGTTCTCTCTAAAGCTTAGGCGGCCATTACTTGTAACGCAGCATCAACCTTAACATTTCACCGTCCTCCTGATAACTGAATCTATCTTCCATCTCTTGCCTGATCATGGGCACTCCCCGCCCAAGCCCATCAATAAACTTTAGATTATCCAGATATTTCAGCACAAAATGATTTCTTGGCGCTGAGTTACCGGTCAATATCTTTTCTATATTCAGCGTATTAGGAAGCCTTCCTGGTGACGCAATCTCTATACGGTCTTTAAAGAGGTAAACAGATATTTTTCGGTTACTGATTGAATAATCACGGTGACAGACTGCATTTACGATAGCCTCTCGCAATACTTTTCCTGAAATAGCAATCTGTTCATCTCGCTTCATGTCACGAATGGACGATGGGTTGGGAAGAAAGGTCTCTATCTTTGTCTTTGTCTGCTGAATAATTTCCGGCAACGTACCTTTAATTTCATGTTTATCCAACAGCTCGTCGGTCAGTTCTGCCCCATTAAAAACCGCAAATTGAATACTGCTTTGGGGCAATTTACGCTGCGGTTGTTTTCCAAAAATCAACATTCCACCCACACTCACCAGGATGTTATTTTCTGATTTTACCAGAATATCCGCATTGGTCAGCAACCTTGTCTGCTCCGCATCTTCTAATTTGAGATAGTCAATATTGTAATAATCCGACCAGTACTCTTGAAGTTTTGTGCTATCCAAATCTTGCTGCGAGGTCTCCTCCAGAGGGGCTATATCAAAGTGAATCAACCCTGCCTGCTGAAAAAGTCGACTCAGCTCCTCTTTTGTCGCCATCCTGTTCGTTGATCCCACACGGATCCAGAATTTCCCATCAATGGTCTGATAAGGCTTATCTTGCCCCCTTGTGACATCAATCACTAACACTGACTGCTCTTTATATTGTGCTGGGTAAATCTGTGGGTTCGTTGCAGGGATGACATTGTTCCTTGCTACATTAGCAACCCACTCTTCAAGATTTTCTCTCTCTTTTATTCCTGTGATTTGCCCATTATCCTCAACACCGATCAGTATCGTTCCACCACTACTATTAGAAAACGCAACAATTTCTCGTGCCAAGCCTTCCGGTCTCACAGCAGATGATTTGAACTCTATCGAACTGTTCTCGCCCTGCTCGATAAGTGACTGAATAGCATTTTCTCTGGTCATACACGGGTGATGAATTCAGCTCTGTTAAAGAGCCATTTATTGAGCTTCCACTTTCATAATTGCATCAACCGCTTACTGACAGCCAGCAACAAAGCAGACATTTGATAAAAGTGACCAGCTTTAGAGTTCAACTCTGCCTATCACACCTTGTAACTAAACCTTTATGCAGGCTACTGCCATTGGATGCACGGCTTTGCAGACCGGTCACAACCCTCTTATATCAATTACTTATAGAGCACGACCAACAAAAAAAACAACCAGCCCAAACCGAAAATAATTGAAGAAAACTCATCTTACTAGATAAAGACCGTTCAAGCGAATATATTTTTTGCCATTTTTTGACAATTATCATGTCAACTTTTCACCAAGCCGTTGACATTAGGGTGTTTTTATTTTCTATTTCAATGAATTACGCCCAGTTGGCAGAACACTATCGGCTTACTACAGAAAATACTAATATACGACCTTAAGCTCAAAAAACAGCAAAATTTGGGCAGTGTAAGTTTTCCCCATTTTCAGGATTTTTCGCTATTCCACAAAGACCGAAGACCACCACCATTCACCATCTCTTTAGCACCAAACATAACGTTTACCATCAATTTGAATCACTATCGAATCCGCACACTCAAAGACCACCTACATGTAAATAGTTTGCTGATGAGTGTACAGAGGTGGCCCCATCTGTTTGAACAGGTGCTGGATCAAGTTTCGGAGATAATGACTACACACTGGTTACACGACGTGACAGTGAAGGTGCGGTTGTAATGTCACTGGTGCAATTCAATGGCCTAATGGAGGCCGTACATTTCGCAGCTTAACCTACTCACCCATCCTGACATAATGAGCTAGTAGACAAAAAGGAGAGCACCTCAACTCCACTGCTTAGACTAATCGGCTCTCCACTGTAAACTACTAACTTGCGTTGCAGCACTGCATTATTTTTATTGAAACGCTCTAACCCCTTTACAAAACCACTACTCCAGGTTGAAGCCGACTTGATCTCAACTCCGCTCAATCCACCTCCCTGTTTCAGGATGAGATCAATCTCATTCCCATAACTATCCCTGTAAAAATATAATCCAGCCCTCTCTCCATGATTATATTGGCACTTCAGGAACTCTATGATAACCAAATTTTCAAACAAACTACCAACCAGTGGATCTCTGCTCACTTGACTAATTTTTCCAATGTCTAGCAGATAGGCTAGCAACCCAACATCAGTAAAGTAGTACTTTGGAGACTTGATCACACGTTTACCAAAGTTCTCAAAGTATGGAGACAGCTTGTAGACAATAAATGAGGCCTCCAGTATAGAGAGCCACTGTTTAATTGTATTAGCACTCACTCCGACATCATTGGAAAGGGAGTTGTAGTTAATGATCTGCCCTACTCGGCCCGCAAGAAGTTTGATGAATTTTTCAAAAACCGCAACATTTTTCAACTCAATGAGCTGCCTTACATCTCTCTCCACATAGGTTTGATAATAGCTTGAGTAAGCGGTACGTGGTCGTTGTTGCTGGTCATAGATGCGAGGGAAAAAACCGTGAAAAACGTAGGATTCAAAATCATCAAAATCAATCCCCTCTGCTTTCAGCTCGCCTATTGAGAGCGGCAACAAATGTAACACACCTGTTCTCCCAGCCAACGACTGGGAGATTGCAGCCCTTAGCTCCAGCTGATGCGAGCCCGTAAGTACAAATCTGCCATTTTCCCGCTCTTCATCCACAATTTCCTGCAAATAGCTAAGTAGCTGAGGAGTTCTCTGCACTTCATCTAATATTGTTTTCCCTGTATAGCGCCTAAGAAATGCCTTAGGATCTTCAGTTGCAAGTTGTCTATTTTCAGGATTCTCCAATGAAACATAGTCATATTCTTTCAGAACCGTTCGTACCAACGTGGTTTTACCGGATTGCCTCGGGCCAATCAGGGTAACGATTGGGTATTCCTGCAACTGAAGCAGTAACTCTCTGGTTATAGTACGTTTAATCATGCATTTTTCGTGAATATATGAAGTTTGACTTCGATTTTACATGAATTATCGCACCTTTACGACCTACTCTTGCCTCATCAAAAGCAGCATGCGAGGTGCGCCCAGAAATCTAGGTTTTCTATTTCAATGAATTACGCCCGGTTGGCAAAACGCTTTCGGCTTACTACAGAAAACACTAATGTACGACCTTAAGCTCAAAAAACAGCAATTTTTAGGGGGTGTCAGTTTTCCTCATTTCCCACCTATTCCCCCCCTTTATGATGCTTTTTCATCCTCCCTCAGAGAGCGAAGATCACCACCACTCACCCTCTCTTTAGCACCAAACTTAACCTTTACCATCAGTTTGAATCTCTATGGGTCATATTCCCCGCAGCTATGCTGCGCACAGATCGAATGGTTGCTAGAAAAACGAAGATTTTCGCGCAACTCCGTTCAATACCCCGCTTTCGCATAGCGAAAGTCGAGCGTAGCGAGATAGCTTGCTGCGGGGATATTTATTTGTAACCGATCAAACGAGCCCGCTCTTTCCTCAAATCAAAACAGGTATTACGGTGCTCTCCCGACTCAAACCAGGAGAGTATCATGAGCTATACCGTACTCAAGAACAGTGGCTGCAGCTGATTAAGCAATAGATTGCCAGTGAACTCACTCAGAAGGAGTTTTGTCAGAAAAACGATATGCGCCCAGCCACCTTCGGCTACTGGAAGCGCAAACTCTCCGGCGTTTCACCTATTGATCAGACTATTGAATCATCCTGGCTTGATCTCTCTGAGCTGACTATGGCTGGAGAGCAATCTGAACCTTGGAAGATTGAGCTGGATCTGGGGAACGGGGTAGTACTGAGATTCAGTCAGCAGTAACCATCATGCTATTAATAGTTGCAAAAGTAAATTCAGAACCTTAACTCATAATGCGCTGAATTCTATAGAAAGTGACTGTACGGACTTATGAAACTATTAATACGTAACTTCTCAATAAGTCAGTGCAGACAATTAAAGCCCAAAAAAAGAACAAAAAGTACTTGACAGGAAGCTAGAATTAGAGGAAGCGCCTTAATTGGGTGTCCGGTTTTAGTTGACCACGTCACTGCCTATCTTAGTTTCTCTACCTCTTCAGGTGGTAGCCCTGTAATTGCAGAGATCGTTTGGTTATCCAGCCCCTGTTTGATTGCGTTTTTTGCGGTTTCTACCTTCTCCTGCTCTCTTTTCTTTTCACCTAATGCTCTTTCTTGCTCTATTCCTTTCTTTAACCCCCTCTTCTCACCCTTTTGTTCAGCTGTACGCAGTGCGTCTAACTCACTCCCTTTTTGCAGATCAATGTAGTCATAGATCTCCATCTCTTTTTTGTTCCAGCTATACATTTTTGCAGCATCAAAGGCCTGCTCCAAGGCTGGGTTGCCTGTGAGCTCTTTGGGGATCATCTCAAGGCTGGCGCCATTTTTGATGAAGTAGAGCCATTTGTCGACCAGACTGTTGAGCTGCGTTAACTCTTTGGCAAATTTATCCAGCTCTATAAAGCAGAATTCGAAGTCATCCAGATCTTGGCTGTTGGTCTCTTGATTGAGGATCAAGTGGCGGCTGATGTAGTGGTTACTCTCAAACATAGTGAAGTTGAGTATACCGATAAAGTAGACTTTTTTTAGTTCGTGGTAGTTATCCCCTCGACCAATTTGACTGGTGTAGGCTTTGGCCGTGTAGTAGAGGCTACGCTTGGCAAAGTTACCCTGGTCATTTTTCTGCATCTCAACGATAAAGTGGTCACCATTTTGGTTGGTGGCTTTTATATCGAGTATGGTCTCTTTCAGTGCCTCTATCTTCGGCACCTGGTAGGGGTTCGCCAATTCTACATCAATGATGGTCTGCTCACCCTGGAAATCAAGCACTGCATTAAGAAAGGAGATGAGTACCTCTTTGTGGTTTTCATCACCAAAAATCTTTTTGAAGGCGATGTCATTTTTGGGGTCTGCGAATTTCATTGGGATGATTATACTTCCCCCTGACTAATGGTCAATATTTGCTTTCATCTTGTTCTCTTCCAAGAACCAGATAAAGCCCTCCTCCCTCCCGCTCGCAATAACCACAACAAAGAAAGCCTGCCCCTCTATCTGTTTTGCTCCAAGTGGACGAGGTCGACTACATTTGAGCTTGGGATGTAATCAGATACGATTTCTTGCAGTAGCAGGCGGATTAGCGGTACGTCGTTGATGCTTAGGGCTGCCTCCAGCGCACTCAACTTCTCTTGCAGTATATCATAGGAGAGCATTTTCTCATGAGCCTTCATAATTCTGGGGTGCTGGGTGGGTTTGGGGTCGTTTCCTATCAGCAGCTCTTCGTAGAGCTTTTCTCCGGGGCGCAATCTGGTTATTTCTATCTCTATATCCCCCTCTGGGTGGTGTTGGTCCTTTACGGTTAACCCAGAGAGTTCCACCATGCGCCGTGCAAGGTCATAGATTCGCACCGGCTGCCCCATATCCAACACGAAGACATCTCCCCCAGTTGCCATAGCACTGGCCTGTATCACCAGTTGTGCGGATTCAGGGATGGTCATGAAGAAGCGGGTAATGTCTGCATGGGTAAGTGTAACGGGGCCTCCATCGCGGATTTGTTGGCGGAATTTTGGTACGACTGAACCCGAAGAGCCCAGTACGTTACCGAAGCGGACCATTGAGAAGCAGGTGGGTACCCGTGAATCTGGCATTCCTGGTCGCAGGTCCGCTGGGTTCAATACGGACATCGCCTGTAGCACCATCTCTGCAAGCCGTTTACTGGCCCCCATTACGTTGGTGGGACGTACCGCCTTGTCGGTACTGATCAGTACGAAGTGTTGTGCCTGGTAGAGTGCGGCCATTTTTGCACAGACCCAGGTCCCCCATACGTTGTTGCGTACCCCTTCTGCTGGGTTGTGCTCTACCATTGGCACATGTTTGTAGGCTGCTGCATGGTAGACGGTATAGGGTGACCAGGTATCCATGATCTCGCCTATTCGCATCTCATCCTGGACCGAAGCTAGCAGTGGGACCAGCTCTGTCTCTGTTGGGTTGCTCTCTAGTTGTGTTAGCAGTGATTGGTGGATTTCGTAGAGTGCGTATTCGCTGTTGTCTACCAGCAGTAGCCGTTTTGGAGAGCAGTTTAGTATCTGTCTACAGAGTTCACTGCCGATACTTCCACCGGCACCCGTGACCAGTACCACTTTATTGTGGGTATTTCGGTTGATTAGGATCCCATTTGGGGTGACTGGGTCGCGTCCCAACAGGTCTTCAATATCTAACTCATGCAGATCGGACAGGGTCACTCGCCCTGCTGCCAGATCAGAGACGCTGGGCAGGGTACGCACATGCAGCGGGAACTGACGTAACCACTCAATGCGCTCCATTCTCTTGGATCGATGCATTGAGGGCATGGCCAGCAGAAGATCACTGATGCCTAGTGGTTCGATCAGATCAGGCAACTCCTCTGGACTGTAGACACGCCACCCATCCACTAACTGCCCCTGCAGATGGGGATCATCATCTAGATAGCCCAGTGGGCGATAGCCGGATGTCATAGAGAGTGCGCGCTGCAGCTGGCGACCTGCACTGCCCGCGCCATAGATCAGTACACCGGACCACTTTTGTCGCTGTATAGAGTCACGGTAGAGCCCCCCCAACCAGTAGCGAACCAATACACGGCTCCCCCCCACAGAGACCAACAACAGAAGTGGCTGAATAACCCCAATAGAGCGAGGCACCTCAGACACACCGATAACCGTAAAAATCAGTGTAAAGATCGCTCCATAAAGGGCAATGGCCTTGACTACTGCCAGCATTGCCCTCCAACCAGAGTAACGAAAAATTGCGCGGTAAAGACCAAAACCGATAAAAATGGGTACTATAAGAGATATTGATGTAAACGCAACCCACCACAGAGGATCTTCCCATACTACCCATGATTCAAGCTGGAGGCTAAGCGCAAGCCATAATGTTATCAGCGAAAGCCCACCATCAACCAGTAGAGCGATTGCCCGTTTAGTTAAACGGGGTAATCCCAACGTAAACTGTGCAATATTTGTTAATGAGATGTCATTCATCTAAATCTGGGTACCTTCTGTATCAATAGCTGTATGATTATTCATTAGTGAGAAACTCCATCCCGGCTTTTATATTCTCAACAGGAAAATCGATCTTTAACTGATCTTGTTCAGAACGATCCGTAGCAAGCTCCGCCCCCCTGAAACAGTCCACAATCAATCAGAATCGAATCACGAGTATCACCTTCTCCAGAACCAACAAAGAGTTGATGGCAGGATCCTGTAACCCCATCAACAGCTCCGTGGTGGGTTATTTCAAAACTGCTCACCTATACGCTTTTCGTTGATAATTACTCATCATATTTTGGGGTGGCGAGAGAAAATCCTAATCGTCGGTAATTGAACATAACCACAACAAGCGAAGCCTGACCCTGCCATTTATACAACCCTCAGATAATCGCTGTTTTCAGTATGAATCAGTTCCCCCTGCCGCTCCACAACAAAATAGCCACGATCAAGCAACTTATCTTTTATTTCTGGATTAAAGTGAAATGAAGCCATTGCCCCATAGAGCTTATAGTCTTTATAGATAGGAAATAGTTTTTTGAAATTATTTATTTTCCTGTCCAGCTTATCAACATCCCCCAAATAAGCCTTGTACTTCACCTCAATAACTGCAATTGCCTCTCCATTCGTCAGAAAAATATCATACTCTTCCTGAATATTTCCGCGTTTCTTATCCATATTCCTAGTGGCATCATCAAAACGGATGCTACCTAAATGGTTATCTTTTGTAATGCTATTAAAGAAAAAGGCCTCAGCTACATCTCCTTGATTGTTGCCTACTCCACCATACATTTTAGCCAGTTTATCAATCTTGGCATCTGTTTTAGCTAACTGTGCATCTGTTTTAGCTAACTGTGCATCCGTTCTATCCTGCGCAATAGCAAGTCCCGCAACCAATTTTTTCAGTTCATCATCTGTCATAATTATTTCTCAAACCAGAAAATAGCAGTATATCATTTGTTGTCATAGCACTGATTATACTTCCCGCCAGCCAATCATCAACCGATGCTTTCTTTTTGTTCTCTCACGCATTCGACGAGAAGAGGCATTCCTACCCCTGCAATAACCACAACAAGGAAAGCCTGACCCTGCTTATTTGGGTCGATGCATTGAGGGCATGGCCAGTAGAAGGTCACTGATGGCTAATGGTTCGATCAGGTCAGGCAGCTCCTCTGGGCTGTAGACACGCCACCCATCCACTAACTGCCCCTGCAGATGGGGGTCATCATCCAGATAGCCCAATGGGCGATAGCCGGATGTCATAGAGAGTGCCCGCTGCAGCTGGCGACCTGCGCTGCCCGCGCCATAGATCAGTACACCGGACCACTTTTGTCGCTGTATAGAGTCACGGTAGAGCCCACCCAACCAGTAGCGAACCAATACACGGCTCCCCCCCACAGAGACCAACAGCAGAAGTGGCTGAATAACCCCAATAGAGCGAGGCACATCAGACACGCCGATAACCGTAAAAATCAGTGCAAAGATAGCTCCATAAAGAGCGATTGCCTTGACTACTGCCAGCATTGCCCTCCAACCAGAGTAACGAAAAATTGCACGGTAAAGACCAAAACTGATAAAAATGGGTACTATAAGAGAGATTGATATAATCGCAACCCACCACAGATGACCTTCCCATACTGCCCATAACTCAAGCTGGAGGCTAAGCGCAAGCCATAATGTTAACAGTGAAAGCCCACCATCAACCAATAGAGCAATTGCCCGTTTAGTTAAACGAGGTAATCCCAACGTGAACTGTGCAATAATTGTTAATGAGATGTAATTCATCTAAATTTGGGTGCCTTCTGCATCAATAACTGTCTGATTTTTCATTAGTGAGAAACTCCATCCCGACGAATAACCTTTAAAAAAGTCATCCAAAGAATGTAGAGATCAAACCAGAATGACTGCCGTCGCATGTACTCTACATCAAGTGCCACTTTTTCAGGAATTGGCAACTCATCGCGTCCGTTTATCTGCGCCCATCCGGTCAATCCAGGTGTTAGTCGATCTACCCCCTGCTCACTGCGCAGAGCAATCAGGTCATCCCGATTAAAGAGTGCTGGACGCGGCCCCACAAAGCTCATATCCCCTTTTAGAATACTCCATAGCTGAGGCAGTTCATCCAGACTGGATCGGCGTAAAAAACCTCCAATTGGAGATAAAAATGCATCGGGATCACTCAGAAGGTGGGTCGCAACAGCTGGGGTATCAATACGCATAGAGCGAAATTTTGGCATTCTAAAGATCTTATTCCCTCGTCCAACCCGATCCGACCAGTAGAGTGCAGGGCCTTTCGATGTCAACCGCACCAAGACAGCAATCAACATCATGGGGATTAAAAGAACCATGGCAATGAACAGAGCTATCAGTAGATCAAACGGGCGCTTCACAACTCACCAGAAGCAAAGAGCAAAGAGCAAATACTTACCGCTCATTCGCCTTTCTCAAAACATTACTTATCATTATGAATTTAGGTTTTCTTGCCATCTAATAATTGCAACAAGGAAAGCCTGACCCTGCCTTAAAACTTGTCAATAACCTTTGAAAGGATAACAAACATCCCCATCACAGTAATCAGTTGCAGCATGTTTTTGTTCAACGCAGTCTGTATGGTTGTTTGGATGTCTGACTTGAGCAGATCAAACTTACCTTCCAGCAACTCAAACCTCCCTTCCAACCCGACAAACTTTCCTTCCAGCCCCACAAACTTTCCTTCCAGCCCCACAAACTTTTCCTCTAATCCTTGCACACTGGCAGTCACCTCATCCAGACGCTGATCCAAGTGGTTGATATGGTTATACTGTGATTTTAACAACAAGGTATTGATATCCTCATTATTCAGCCCCTCTCCACGGGAGAAACGCTCCTCAATCTCTTTGACCTTGGGACTGATCATCTCGATCAAGATATCATCAACATTAGTTTTGTTCATCTGCCCACTCTCGGTTATTGCTGTCTGATGATTATATGCCATCAGGGGTAAGTGTCAACGGCTAGTTCTCTACTTGATCTCTACAACAGCCACAACAAGGAAAGCCTGCCTATAGTTCAGAAGTCCAGACTATGTTCTGCCTTAAACCCCAAAGCCTCCAGCTTTTCAGATGAGTAGCACTCATCCCCCAACAACTTATCTACCCTATATCGAACTTGTGGACTCACCAAACCCACCAGATCAAACAGGAATTTAGGAACACTCCAGCCAGGAACTGTCTTACCTGCTGCCCGACACATTGCCTCGTAAATCTCTCGGGATGAGTGAGGTTTCCCATCAGTAGCAATCAGTATCTCTCCATTGGCCCGGCTATCCTCTGCCACTAAAAGCAGGGACTGGACGAGGTCATCGACATGGATCATTGAGCGGCGGTTGCCGGTCTCTGGCAGTGGCGGAAACCACCCCTTCTCGAAACCTGTACACATCAACTGTAGGTTACCTTTCACCTTAGGGCCGTAAACCAGTGCTGGGCGCACAATTGCAACATGCATACTAGACTGCCTAGTGATCTCTAACAGCCGCAACTCTGCCTCGCGCTTCGTTTTTCCATAGATCCCATCAGGCGCCCCATCTATTCCTGCTCCGCCCCCCGCCTTAACACTATTGACAAAGACAAAACGGATCACCCCGGAGCTGACCGCCAACTCTGCCAGCCGAACTGTGGCATCCACATTCACTTTACGATACAGCCCCTCCAGTTCAGCGGCATCCCGCAGGTCATGGGCATAACCAGCAAGGTGAAAAACTGTATCGCCCCCCTCCAGCACACCATCAGGAATGACCTCTCTCTGCAGACCACAGACCACTGTCTCATATTCAGGATGATGAGATCGAAAAAGAACCTTTAACTTTTCCCCTTGCGCCTTTAACCTCACTACCAATCGTTGACCAATAAAATCGGTCGCACCCGTCACAAAGATCATGGGGCCGTTACATTACTGATGGCCAGCTGATCCCTGATCACTGCGGCAAGCGAGGCCTTCGCCTCTGCATCCCCGTGTACCAGTCGAATATCGGTGGGTTTGTGTCGTATCCGTTTGATGAAGTTGATCAAAGGCGAGTGGATGACGACCTTTACGTAGTTTACGTTTCGCCTCTCTGTCCCAGTACTTTTTCAGCCTGCGATAGATGGCAGTAAACTTGGCCGCAAGGGGTGAATCTACAATCACCTCGATATCTTCAATCTTCTCTCGATGGAGTAGCTCCTCAATCTCATAGAGCAGCTCTTGGGTGCGCCCGATACTAAACGCAGGAATCAACACCACCCCACGATTTTCCACTGCACGGTTAATCACCCGTGCCAGACTCTTGCGCCGATCACGCCGCCCCTGATGCAACCGTTCCCCATAGGTGCTCTCCAGCACCAGCACATCCGAACGGTAAGGAGAGCGGGGGGCCGCCAGTAACGGGCTATAAGTCGCGCCTAAATCCCCAGAAAAGACAATCCGGGTATCTCGTTTTTTACCTTTACTCTTACTCCTTGGGCCTTGGAGCTGACACTCAACATAAGCCGATCCAAAAATATGTCCGGCAGGTTGAAATTTGATCTTTAACGAGGGGTCAATCTTCTCCCACTTCTTGTAATCCAACGGCCTGATCTGCTTCTCAATCTGCGCCAAAAACCGTTCGATCAACCGCCTATTACGCGTAAAACCAATCTTCAGTGCATCCTCCAATACCAACAGCAGCAGCTCAGCCGAAGGTCGAGAGCAATAGATCGGCCCACGAAACCCTGATGCCAGCAGATAAGGGATGCGCCCCACATGGTCGATATGGACATGCGTCACAACCAGTGCTTTGATATTCTCAACAGGAAAATCGATCTTTAACTGATCTTGTTCAGAGCGATCCGTTGATGCCTCCGCCCCCTGAAACAGGCCGCAATCTATCAGAATTGAGTCACGAGTATCACCCGAACCAGAGCCAAAAAAGAGCTGATGACAGGAACCCGTAACCCCATCAACCGCACCGTGGTGAACTATCTCAAAACTCATACTAGACTTGCGAGTCCTCATCGACTCTATCTCAGCCTCTCTACCTCTTCCATTGAGAGTGCTGTAACTGCAGAGATTGTTTGATTATCGAGACCCTCTCTTATTGCATTTTTGGCGACATCTATCTTCTCTTGCTCTATTCCTTGCTCCATCCCCTGAGCCACCCCCTTCTTTAACCCCCTCTTTTCACCCTTTTGTTCAGCTGTACGCAGCGCGTCTAACTCACTCCCTTTTTGCAGAGCGATATAGTCATAGACTTCCATCTCTTTTTTATTCCAACCGTACATTTCTGCGGCATCAAAGGCCTGCTCCAGAGCTGGATTACCGGTGAACTCTTTTGGAATCATCTCAAGACTGGAGGCGTTTTTGATAAAGTAGAACCATTTATCGACCAAGCTATTGAGTTGCGCTAGCTCTTTGGCAAATTTTTCCAGCTCTATAAAGCAAAACTCAAAGTCATCCAGATCCTGGCTGTTGGTCTCTTGGTTGAGGATCAAGTGGCGGCTGATATAGTGGTCGCCCTCAAACATGGTGAAGTTGAGTATGCCGATAAAGTAGACTTTTTTTAGTTCGTGGTAGTTATCCCCTCTACCGATCTGGTTGGTGTAGGCTTTAGCCGTGTAATAGAGACTACGTTTGGCAAAGTTCCCCTGATCATTTTTCTGCATCTCAACGATAAAGTGGTCACCATGTTGGTTGGTGGCCTTTATATCGAGTATAGTCTCTTTAAGGGCCTCTATCTTCGGAACCTGATAGGGGTTGGCCAGTTCTACATCAACGATGGTTTGCTCACCCTGAAAATCAAGCACCGCATTGAGAAAGGAGATGAGCAC
>DUYW01000070.1 GCA_013349825.1 Gammaproteobacteria bacterium
ACCAAACAGGGCAAGCTCTATATCAGCGTAAAGAATCAGATACGTCGTGCCACTCCTGTACTGGGCGGAACTTTCATGACCCATGACTACTTACATGGCAAGAATGGATGGGTGATGTGAACCTATTCGGGGGTGTTATTGCTTCAATACACCTATGGTGAGCGTCAATCAGAGTGTCCATTTAGAGAAAAATATTGCGTGAAGTAAGTGAATTGAGCAGTAATCTATTGCATCTTAATTCTTGCATAGGTATGATGCGCACCACATTGGAGAGGTAGCCCAGTAAGTGGGGTGCTCGGTGGTATAGTAAGTAATCCATGTTGCTTAGTTCTGCCAGATGCATCTATATGATTTAAGGGGTTTTGTGGAGGTTGATGGTGAACCACCTCGCTCCACCAAGTAACTCAAACGTAGTAGTGACAAAGTTTTTTGTCCCCATCGTCTAGAGGCCTAGGACACCTGGTTTTCATCCAGGCAACAGGGGTTCGAAACCCCTTGGGGACGCCATTTAATGCAATATAAGCCGCTGATTTTCAGCGGCTTTTTTGTTTCCGCTTCTAGAGGTGTCCACATTTTGTCCGCGCCAGTTCAAGGGATTGAGCTCTACGGCCTCCTGTAAATGGTCTGGTGACAGGTGTGCATATCGCATGGTCATGGTTACTGTGGAGTGTCCCAGTATCTTTTGCAGAACTAGAATATTCCCCCCGTTCATGATGAAATGAGAGGCGAAGGTGTGGCGTAGTACGTGGGTCAACTGCCCTTTAGGTAGGTTCAGATTGCACTCTTTCACTACATCCCTGAATGAATCCATCGTGTTCTTGAATAGGCGATCACTACCCGTGTGAGACTCAATCTCCTGAAACAAATCGTCAGAAACCGGCACTGTTCGGTTTTTCTTTGACTTCGTATTGGTAAAGGTGACCTTTCCCTGTTGAGCCTGCTTTCTCTTCAGCTCCACCAGCTCCCCCCCCCCAGCGCGCACCAGTAGAAAGGCAAATCTTCACCATCAATGCAAGGTCGGGGCTGTTATGAGCTTCACAGGCAGAACTCAGTGGGCACTTAATCCACGCATTGGTATCTCATCAAAGGATGAGCAGCTCCTGCAAGCAATGGCCACTAAGATCAACCAACAAGGCTGAAAAAGAGGGCACAAAAGCGGGTATAGAATTAAATTTTACTATAATATGTAGATATGCTGCTGTTTGGTATAGGGTGTTATATCTATGCTTGGTTAATGAATATGAGCTGTGTTGAGTTATGATTTTGTTTGTATATACAAATAAAGATTGCTTTTTATTTGGTTGTATATACAATAAAAGAAAGTGAAGATTGAGTTTGATCCAGTAAAGTCTAATAGGAATCTCGAAGAGCGCGGGCTTTCATTTGATGGTGTAGATGAGCTGGACTGGAGTACAGCGATCATTACAGAAGATACACGGTATGATTATGGTGAGAAGCGATACCGTGTTGTTGGTCGGATTGGTGAGCGGGCACATGTGGTTGTGTTTACACCTATTCAAGATGGTATCCGGGTGATCAGCTTTCGTAAGGCAAACCCTCGTGAGGTGAAACGATATGAACAGACAACCTAATCCTGAATTGATTGATGATGATAATCCTGAGTGGACTGAAGCAGATTTTGCAAATGCGAAGCCTGCTGCTGAGCTGCTTCCTGATATCTTGGGTAAAGAGGTGGCAGATGAGGTACTGGCCCGTTCTCGCGGGCAGCGCGGTTCTCAAAAGGCTCCAATAAAGCAGCCAGTATCTATAAGGCTCTCTTCAGATGTGGTGGAATATTTTAAGGCGGGTGGAAAGGGCTGGCAGACTCGTATTGATCAAGCGTTACAAGAGTATATGTTGTCTCATTCTCATTGATTATATTAGAGCCTGTCTCCCTGTGTGCTTTTATGAATTGGGGGTATATCCGGGGGTGTAAATTGAGGTTCTGTTTATGAAAGTGCTTTATAAATATGACGATACATGTGGTTTGGTATGTCTCTTGGGGACGCCGTCTATAACGGTCTGTCGTACAATCGGCAGACCGTTTTTTTATGTGGGAGAAAAAAGATGCGAACCATACTGCTCTGGGCGTTGTTGATGAACAATTATCGATTATTTGCGCCAGATTTTGATGATGGCAGTTGTCTGCTGATTCAACCGTGGGTGGAGTGGGCCATTATTCCACTGCTGATGGTGACCCTGTTTATGGATGGACGTGCAATCATTAAGCGCTTTCGTGTGCTTCACCCCTGGAGGATCAAGCGTCAGGAGTACTTGAGGCTGCGCAATTGGGTGCTGATTAATTCTGGTGAAGCACGGGGCAGGGTTTAGAGATGCGTACCATATCACTATTGATTGTATTGACGATACTGAACTGGAAAGAGCCTGCGGGTGTCGGTGACTGGCTTTGCGACGAGCAGATGCTGGGGCTGTTTAGACTCTTTATTCCGCTGGGGGTGGTGATGATACTGTTTGATATTCTGGGGTTTACCATCAGAATTCTGGCACGTCGTCACCAGCAGGAGAAGAGTGACTATGAGTGGATGCTGAGTTGGGTTGATCAACAGATGAAGATACGATGAAACGGCGTCTTTCACCACTGTTGGGGGAGTTGAATTGTAGAGAGTAACTGCAGAGCAGCAGGTCTCCATTCTCTTCATGTTGGCCGTAGAGCCGGTCTCCAACGATGGGGTATCCGATCTCTGAGAGGTGCCTACGAATCTGATGCTTTCTTCCGCTTTCGATTCGCACCTCTACATCGGTTTGGTGGAGTGCGGCATTTTGACGGACTACTTTGATGTGGCTACAGGCCTCTTTCCCGTCAATGGGAGTCGTAATTTTCAGAGAGGGGTGTGTCGGTTGTAGCAGGCCATGGATGGTTGCGTGGTAGATTTTTTCAACGGTTCTCTGCTGAAATTGCGTTGCCAGGTGTGCGGTACTCCGTTTGTTGTGAGCCAAGAGTATGAGTCCATGTGCTGCTCGATCAAGCCGGTGGACAATGTAGGCAGTACGTTGTGGTAGCAGATGCTGTTCAGCCCAGCGGTAGAGTGTGGTGTGGTCGCCCCATTTAGAGCCTTGTGAGAGCATACCAGCCGGTTTATTCCATACACTATAGCTGACTCCGTCGTGAATTAACGTTGCTGTGGGGGGCTGTTGATCGAGCACATCAGGGTTGTAGTAGAGGTGAAGGGTCTCTCCCGTCTGCAACAGGCGTTTTGCGCGCCGGATACGTTCGGTGGTTTTATGGTGTGAGTACCATACAGCCCCTTTCTGCATAATGGATTTTATTTTTCCATTGGAGAATGGGGTGTTGGCGGAAAGTAGCGCCAGTGCCGTCTGCGGTTGATCGGTGATTGTCAGATGAAGCTCCAGTATGGAGTCACCTTCAGACACGTTTCATCGGTTTGATCAAGACGATCAGTAGTGGCAATAGCATCAGGTTGGCAGCTAGCGCAATCACCATGGAGAGTCCTGTGAGCAGGCCAAAGTAGATGGTTGGAATAAAGTTGGAGAAGCCGAGAATGGAGAAGCCCAGTGCAATAATCAGTGTGGTGTAGTACATTGCCTTACCGATGGAGCGGTGGCTGCGTTGAATGGCCCCCCAGTAGTCCTGATCTTTTTTGAACTCATTGCTGAAGCGGTGGACGTAGTGGATCGCATTGTCGACCGCAATACCGATAGCAATCGCAGCGATGGTGATGGTCATGATGTCGAGTGGAATGCCCAGCGCGCCCATCAATCCAAGAATTGCACTGGCGGCAATAATGTTGGGAATAATGGTGAGTGCAGCCATTTTGATGTTACGGAAAAGCATAATAAACATTGTGAGAATGGCCAAGAAGACAAAACCCAATGTGAGAATTTGGGAGCGAAACAGGCTCTGTAGCATATTGTTGTAGAGTACCAGCATACCTGTCACATGGACCTGTTCAGGTTTAAGGCCAAACTGGTTGACCAGATCATACTGAATTTTGTTGATCAAGTCATTGCGGCGCAATGTGGGGTCAGAATCATAGACACGCATGGTAAAACGTAACTGGTTTCCATCCTCAGAAAGGTAGGGCTTCAGTAGTGTGGTTTTGATCGATTCAGGCAGGTTTTTGTGGATGATGGAGAGGAAGAAATCATCAATCTTGTCTCCACCATTGAGATCTTCCAGCAGTCTCATGGTAGAGGTGATCGAGAGCACCTTTCCGACGGCATCCAGTTGCTCGAAGTAGTTGTGGATATGAGAAACATCTTCCAGCATAAAGCTGTTGAACCAATAGCTATCACTCAAGCTTGAGTGATCTGAGCCGGGTAGGTCAATATCGACAAGATCCATTCCCAGTTCCCCCAGATCGGCTATCTCGTCCATAAATGGAAGGTACTCTTCTTCTTCAGGATCAGCAGGGTCTGGCTCTGGAGGATTTAGAAAATCATCAGGTGCATCAATAATCACTTCTAGAGGAGTAGTCCCTCCCAGCTTCTGGTCGATCAGAGCCATCCCCTGATAGATCTCCGTGGTGGGTTTATAGTAGTTGATGAAGCTGTTTTCGACAGATAGATGAGTGATACCGATCACTGTAGCAGTGACTAGCAGGGTGAAGGCTACCAGTACCCCCGACTTGTTGGATTCAATAAAGTTGCCAACGGCACCGGTAATCTGTTCGGTGATATCTTTACGGTGGGCTGCGGCCTGTGGTTTCATCAATACCAGTAGTGCAGGAAAGAGGGTAAAGGCAAGAATCAGCGCGATGGCAGTGCCGATGGCCATTACAATGCCAAAGTCGATTACCGGGCGGATGCCACTCACAATCAGTGAGCTGAAGGCGACGATAGTGGTGATCGCTGTATAGAAGCAGGGCAGTGCCTTGCTGCGTAACATC
Organism: Gammaproteobacteria bacterium; assembly: GCA_013349825.1. Lineage (GTDB taxonomy): Bacteria > Pseudomonadota > Gammaproteobacteria > Thiopontia. The sequence continues at coordinate 4,869 of DUYW01000070.1, forward strand.
TCCTCAACCAGAGTACGCTGGCTCTTGGTCTCATCCTCGGCATGGAGTTCACGATAGCGTACGATGAGGTGTACTGTGAGAGAGAGGGTGATGATGAGCAACAGTGATATGAAGTTGGAAGAGACTACAGTGACCGGCCAGTTCATTACACCGAGAAAACCAGTGGTAATAATGCCGGCACCAAAGCAGGTGAGAATGGGGAGGATGATCCAGCGGGGGCGACGGAAGGCGATAGCCAGGATTGTGAGGACAAACAGAAGGACACCAATGCCGAAGGTTGAGAGGTCATGGCGCACAAACTCAATCGAGTCGGCAACAATCATTGGCACCCCGCCAAGGTGTAGCTTTGCCTTTTCTGTATGGCCTTGCATCGCAGAGCGGACCGCATCAATGGTCATCTGCTGTGCGGCTTGCATCTTAATATTATGTTCACGGAACTGTTGGCTGACCTGACTCAACTCCTGCTGCTGATCTGCTGTCAGTTGCTCGTTAAGGCGCTTCTCTCGCAGTTCACTGCGGCGGTTGAGTAGCTGCAGATAGGTCTCATCGCGCTTCAGGTTAAGCTGAATGGCGGTTGTTTGACCATCCGGACTGATCAACAGGTTCTGATAGAGTGGACTATTGAGGAACTCCTGTTCTGCCAGAGTGATATCCGTAGAGGAAGACTGTAGTGTGGGCGTTTCCCGTTGTATATCGGTGAAACCAATCGGTGGGCTGTTGATCAGAGGGACATTGAGGATGCTGGTAACGGTAGAGATTGCATCGATAGCCAGTAGCTGATTCTGTAGCTGTTCAAGGTCATTGAGGATTTCTGCACTAAAGAGTGGTTTGAATGGAGTATAGGTAATGACAAGATAGTCATCAGACTCATAACGCCCCTGAACCGCACGATGGTATTTCAGGCTCTGGTCATTCTCCAGTACCAGTGAGTCAGCAGAGGCATCCAGATAGAAGTTTTGTGCATAGTAGGCAGAGAGAGCGATCAGCGACAAAACGAGTAAAAGAGTTAGTTTGGGGAAATCTAGTATGGTTCGGTAATACATTCTGTTGTGCTCCTCGGTAAGTATTCTATTTTACAGGGGTCTGCGATAAAAGTTGAGTATCAAGCTGTAATCTATTATTACTTGTAACTCTCTGTCCTTTCCCCTAGAATTCATTGCGATTCACAAGTAGAGCGTGTGGTGTTGTTGGTTATACCCTTAGTTGGTTGCCTTTTATGTCCATGATGTACGGTGAGTTTTTGGTGCGCTAGTGGATAGCGTATTTTTCAGATGTTATAAAGGTAATAATAGATATGGCAACAGGTACAGTAAAATTCTTCAACGACTCTAAGGGGTTTGGTTTCATCGTTCAGGATAATGGTGGTGATGACGTATTCGTTCATTTCCGTGCAATCCAGGGTGATGGCTTCAAGACGCTCGCAGAAAACCAGAAGGTTAGCTATGACGTTGAAGAGGGGCCTAAGGGACTCTCAGCAGTCAATGTGACTAAGATTGACGGATAAGTTCAACGAGAGTTGAATTGTGAAAGCCCGCCTTGTGCGGGTTTTTTGCTGTTTAGAGCGGTAACATTTTAGTTTTTTCCAAGTGTGAAGTGATCAGGTGTGAAGTGATGAAGAGTGAAATTGAGATTTTTGTACAGTTTGATTTTAAGGGGGAGACACGGTCTCCAGCCATGATAATCAACCTCGATCAACAGATGGAGCAACAGGGGCATCTCTCTCCATTTATTCCTGCACTGGCGAAAGCGGGAGATATCGGCCCCTACAGCTATGAATATGAGGTGATGGAGTCAGTGCCTGTTGTGGTCAAACGGGCTGAAGGGGCGGCAGTATCTTTTGTGGTTGATGAGCAGTTTGATGTGAGAGGCTTTGAAATGCACTGGAGGCAACAGAGAGAGTTCCAGAAAATTGAAGAGATTGCACAACAGTATCTGAGTAGTGAACAGCTTGAACAGTTGCCACAGTGGCGGAATGCGTTAGTTGCAGCATATCAGTTGGGTAAAGGTACGTCGTGAAAACGGTTACTGTTTCGAGGGTGCGAGGGTATCTTCTACTGTTTAGCCACATGAGAGCCTATACCTCACTCCTTGGACATATTGTTGGCAGCCATCCTGAGGTCAGTGGTTACTCAGAGATGCATTTACGTTTGAGAAGCCATCGAGAGCTGCACCAGCTTGCGCTACAGGTGGCACGGCGTAGCCGGAAAAATTACCAAGACCGGTTTGTTTTTGATAAATTACTTCATAACCATCTGGATACGAGGCGCAAGATTTTACAGCGGGGTGACGTCCATCCGCTGGTGATGGTTCGGCGCCCACAGGAGACGCTGGCAAGTATTCTGCGTCTCAAGGCTCGGTTTATTGATGAGCTGTCTGTGGCAGAACACTACTACGTTGAACGACTGCAGCGACTGCGAGAGGTGGTGCGGTGGTGCGGTGGTGAGTGTCTCTTTATTGAGGGGGAGGCTCTGATCCGTCAAACAGATCGAGTGTTGGCTCTGATGACAGATTATCTGCAGCTCAGCTCACCCTTGGATAGCCATTATGAGACCTTCCAGCACACGGGTAAAAGACGGCTTGGCGACTCCTCTGGAAATATCTTTGCAGGAAAGATCTTGCAATCGAGTGAGAGAAGCCATGATTCAGCGGTAGTGGAAGAGCAACAGATGGGTCGTTCGATAGATGCCTACCATGAGTTTCTGGAGTTTATCTCAAGAGAGGTTGCTGCGGACAAAACGGTATTTGCCTGATGCTCCTCTGTCAATCAGTTGTACAGATTCAATATTAAGCTGTATTGCTGGAGTGATCTGCTCTGCAAAACGTGTTTTGAGCAGTGCCTCTGTGGAAGGGGGGAGTGTTGAAAGGGTTACGACCTGTAATGTGATTACCTCCAGTTGATGTTGTGTGAACTGAAACTGCTCGATTCCTTCAATCTCATCCAGTAGATGAATTAATTTTGATGGGTGGAGCTGTGATCCATCCGCAATGTGAATGAGGTCATTGCTGCGACACACCTCCATTTTCATCATCGGGAAGGGGGAGCCACAACTGCAGTTGCCCTCTTCAAGGCTGCCGCTGTCCCCCAGTGTGTAGCGGATCAGTGGTTGTAGATAGTTGGTCAGTGAAGTGGCCACCAGCTGCTCTGCGTGGTCGATCTTGAGTGATTCCAACCACACCAAATCACTGTAGATATGTTGTTTTCCATGAGGGCACTCACAAGAGATGTTGGGAATCTCTCGGCTACCATATTGGTTATAAACCTTACAATGAAAGGCTTGTTCGATTATGGAGCGTTGTTGTGGGTAGAGTACTTCAGCGGTTGAGAAGCAGCCTTTGATTTTTTGTGAGGGCTGGATCTTGTTCTCTACCATATGGTGCGCCAGCGCAGCGAGTATTGAGGGGTAGCCCCGTATCAGGATTGGTTGGTGCTGGTTGAGCGTTTTACACCACTGTTGTAGTGTCTGCTCATCAAAGTGGTTGGCATCTACGGTGAGTTCTCCGCTGATGGTATTTTTGATGTGCTCTGCCAAGGTGGGACGAGAACTCAAGTCTTGGGAGGCCCCCCAAAACTGTAAAATGGGGTCACCAGGCCGCCAGCCACACTGCATAAAACTACGATAATGGGCTGCACGCATCAGCTCAATTTTATGCTTGTTATAATAGTAGGAGAGGGGGGTTCCGGTGGAGCCGCCGGTATAGCCTTTTTTGAGGGTGGAACGGTTGGCCTGCCGGTCGAGTAGTTGATCTTGTTGATGAATAAAGTCTGATTTGTGAAGAATGGGGAGGGAGTCTGGAAAGTTGCTCCAGTCCATGGTTCCCAACTGTTGATGGTAGAACGGAACGCGTTGAACCGCATATTTTAGTAGTGCAACCAATTTTTGGTGCTGCTGTTGATGCAGAGTTTTGCGGCTCAACTGCTGGTTCTGAAGCAGCTCATTCAAGAGTTTAAAGCGTTCACGAAACAGTAGTCGTAATAGTGGGTAGCGTAGTAGGCGAGGTAATCTCATGAGATGTTTTCTATAAGCTGGTCCCAGAGAAATTGTTCATCCCTGTAATGGCTTAGAGCCTCAGCGATTTGCTGAAGACGGTGTTGACGGTGTGTAGAGGATTCAATCTGGTTCCAGGCAGGTGTACCCTCAAGGAAATTATCTCGCACAGTGTTGATGAATTGCTCAACCATACGCACACTATCGTCACTGTTCTGTTGCCACCACGTTGTCTGCTTCAGAGCTTCATCGGAGAGCTGTTTGAGCTGAGTTTCAATATCTGATCGGGATTGAAGATAGCGTTGTCTCAGTTTGTGTTCAGTCTGCTGTAGTGTTTCAAGAAGGTTTTGCATGGGAGGTGTCTGTTGTGGAAAACCAGACTCCTGCAATACTCGCAGCGAGAATAGCAGTACATCCCCATAAAATTGGCGCTCAAATTCCCCGCTCAAATCCACACTGTCTGGGTGTGCTGTTTTTGAGCCGCCTACCACCCCTGCTCGATGCTCGGCCTCTCCAATATGGTCCAGTGTGCGCTTGTGCAACATTGGCAGGTTGGTAGAGAGAAATCGATCCCCCAGCTGCTGCTGTAGAAAACGCCCTAAGGCGGGACCGGCCATTCTCAGCTTGAGTGCGGCAAAAGGGATAAAGGCACCGAGCCCTTCGGCTGTAACGACATAGTTTGCGGTGTATACGGTACGTGCCGGTTTAAGATCGTCGCTTGCGATGCTGGGTTTGTAATAAGAGTAGCGGGTGGGGTGCTCGCCGTAAAAGAAGTGGTTAATACGTTGAGCAAACCGCTGTAGGCAGTGGTGATGGTTATGTTTCCCCTCTAGGTTGCAGTTGTATTGGTAGGGGTGGTCCGGTGGCGGATACCCAAACAGGTCGGTCATGTCGTGGTATGCCGCTTCCCCCTCTCTACGTTGTTGGTGAGTATGGAATTGGCAGGGTTGATCGGGAGGGAGGTTGGTGAGGGTAGAGAGAAAGTGGCGGATATCCTGTAACAGATTGTTTGCCATAACGGTTGGAGAGACCGGTGGGTCACCAACCAGCTTTCCGGTAACCATGACAGGCTGTTTAGGGCTGTGAAAGATTTGATCCAGTTGATAGAGGTAGTGGATGCAGTAGAGTGTTCTCTCCTGGCCCTTCTGGATGGTGGAGACCTGGAACTCCTGGTCGCTATCAATAAACCAGAACAGAGACTTGTGGCGTGTTATCTGCTGTAACTCCATGAGTTTAAGGAGAGCGATGTTGCGAGTGATGGAGGCTCCTTTATGGCCGCCAACCGGGCTGCTGCCGATCGTCTGCTGTAAAGCAGATCTTTGTGCCGCAGGAATCTTGTCAACAGTGGCTTGTTGCTGCTTCTGACCGAAATAGAGGGTCTGAATGCCTTGTTGCTCTATTTTTCCACAGAGGGTCTCGATGGCCTGTTTCGACTCTGTTGAATTACTGTCATCTACGATTAACAGTGAAATTTTTTGATAGCGACCATCGCTTGCTCTGCTGTATGGGTAGTAGCTACAGAGTGTGAGTAGACTGTTGAGGCAATTCTGTAACTGTTGAGGGCGATCAGCAACCGGAATGACAATGGTGAAGTGGTGACGATGGTCTTGTGGCATCGTTTGCTGCCACCCCTCAAGCTCTTGGTGAACCTCTTGGTACAGGTTGAGTCGGTCCGGTTTGAGAAGGTCCTGATGAAGCCATGTCTCAATTTCAGATAGGATCTTCTCATAGAGTCGAATAACCTGACTACAGCGTTCAGGTAATAACGGTTTTTTGAGTGCACTATTCAGCCGTTGTTGGAGGTCTTCTGAGTCAGGAGTATTCTGCTGTAAAAACTTTAAGAGTACAGTTGTAGACGGGATGGTGACCATCTATCTTCCGGACTGGTAGTCTGGAAATGCATTCTTATCGATAGGGATCTCGATCAGATTAATCCCCTTGTGCAGATCACAGTGGTTGAACAGATGATCGAACGCTTCGTCAGATTCAATCCGGATATGGCTGATGCCAAATGATTGGGCCAATAGTGAGAAGTCGGGGTTAATAAAGTCACAGTCGATGTAGCGTCCGCCATATTGCTGGAATTGATTTTTACGGATGAGTCCCATTGATCCATTATTGAGTAGTACAACATTGATAGGAATGTTGTAGTTGACTGCAGTCATCAGCTCGAGTCCGCACATCTGGAAGCCACCATCCCCCAGAATCGCAAACACAGGATGTTGGTGAGTGAGGGCTGCACCTAATGCGGCGGGTATTGCGTAGCCTAAAGATGAGATGCCACTGTTGGGATAGTAGTGACACAAGGGAGAGGCTTGTAAAAAATTTTGACCATAAATAATGTTGTCATCGAAGACCGAAATCTCCTCATCAAAGTGGTTGTTGAGAAGAGAGAAGAATGTTCTAACCAGTGTTGGCGTGGAGTGCGAAATTGATGTCTCATCTCTGCTTTTATCCTTGACCCTCTCACTGATTTGATAGCCGTTTTCAGCAGAACGGGGTTGGGCTTTAGCTGTATTGCTTGTAGGCTGTTGTGCCAGTTTTTCGAGTAGAGCCTTTAACGTGTCTAGAATATCGGCTTCAACAGAGAGTGTGGCGCTGAAGACTTTCTCTAGTTGGCTCGGATTGTGATCAATCTGAATGATCTTTTTATCCTGTATCAGCTCTGGTTTCCAGAGATAACTGGTTCTTTCATTAAAGCTGGCGCCGAGGATTAGTAACAGATCAGCCTCTTGAGTAATGGTCTGGTAGGCCGCTCCATCAGAGGTGACCCCCAGTGGGCCGATAAAATAGGGGGATTTTTCATCAATCACCCCTTTCCCTTTGAGGGTGGTGGCAACCAAGAGGTGATGTTGCTTACAGAGCTGCTCAATCTCCTTCTCTGCTTTGGAGTGGATTGCCCCATAGCCCACAACCATCACGGTTTTGCGGGATTGGTGAATCAGTGATGCGATTTGATCGATTACAGAGGAGGGGGTGGTTGTGGCTGGTCTTCTCGGTTCGAAGCGAATCTGCTCCAGAATTGAGTCATCGACCTCCTCTTTTTGGAGATTATAGGGGAGGCTTAATACAACTGGGCCAGGTCGTTCTGAAAGCAGAATCTGTGTCGTATGGGCCAATACGTGATGTAGGTAATCGGTGCGTTCAATCAGCTTGTGATAGCGGCTAATAGAAGAGAATAGGGCGCTTTGATCAATGCTGCCACCTTCACCAGAGCTTTCCTGAAGGCCTCCTTTGCCAAAAATATGGGTTGGACTCTCACCGGTAATTGCCAGCACAGGAAGGTTATCGCTATAAGCATTTGCGATACCGGTAACCAGATTGGTGGCACCGGGACCAGCCGTTGTAATGCAGGCAGATACCTGGCCTGAGCTACGTGCTTGGCCACAGGCCATAAACACAGCTCCTTGCTCATGTTTGGTCAGAATTGAGTGGACTGAGGCGTCATAAAGGTGGTCATAAACAGGCAGAATATGTGCGCCAGGGATTCCAAAAATCTGCCTGATGCCTAACCGTTCCAGATAGTTGACGATGAGCTCACTGACTTGCATGATATAAAGTGTGACCAATGTAAGGTAGGTAATTATAGCGTAAACAGATTCTTGATTGACCAGTAATCCATACGAAAGAGATGAATTAAGGAACCTCTGGATAAATCTGGACAAAATGAATTGTGCTTATAGCGCCCGGGACCAAGGCGTACCACAGGATGTCTCTCTAGAAGTGCTGGGTCGTCCTCTCTTGCGCAAGCACAAACCACCTTGTAGTAGGCTATCAGAAAGGTTTTCAATCGAGGAACGAGGTTGGGCAACGAAGATGTTGGGTGCTATGGGAGTGAGGTAATTGTTTATGACTTATTCAGGGGGCTCTTAAAGGTGTGAAATTGTGCGATGGAGCAAAGTTAAGAATAATTTCAGAATCACTTTTTAAGTGATATTTATGGTAAAGTTGAAGTCGATAATTTAATAAATTAGTGGATGGTTATGGAACGATTTGTTTGGAATAGTGAGAAATATAGTGTGGGGCATGATCTGATGTAACTTCTCAATAACCCCATGCAGTTACGCTTTCAGCAGGCAGACTTTTCCACTCAGCAAATCTGGTAGATAGGGGATCCTGTTTTCAGCAGATGTTCG
>DUYW01000071.1 GCA_013349825.1 Gammaproteobacteria bacterium
CCAGCCACAAAGCGTTAACCCACCTCTATCGGCAGGCTCGTAAACTGCCCGGCATTAAAAAGGTCTTTGTTGCATCAGGGCTTCGCTATGATCTCGCAGTGCGTGACCCGGAATACATTGAGGAGCTGGCAACTCACCATGTAGGTGGATATCTCAAAATTGCACCTGAGCATACCGAAGAAGAGCCACTGAGCAAGATGATGAAGCCCGGTATCGACTCATTCTATCGTTTCAGGGAGATGTTTAACCGTTACTCTAAAAAGGCGGGAAAAGAGCAGTATCTGATCCCCTATTTTATTGCCGCACATCCGGGAACAACGGATCGGGATATGGTGCAACTTGCGTTATGGCTTAAACAGAATCGTTTCAGACCCGATCAGGTGCAAAATTTTCTGCCTACACCCATGTCTCTCGCAACCACAATGTATCACACAGAGCAGAATCCACTGCGTAAGGTCAAGCGCAACTCCAACGCAATTCCAATTCCTCGTGGTGGCAGGCAGCGTAGAGTACATAAGGCGCTGTTGCGTTATCACGATCCACATAACTGGCCGTTGCTACGTCAGGTATTAAAAGAGCTGGGGTTGGCATCATTGATTGGTCCCGGAAAGGAGCAGTTGATACCTGCCGAAACCGGCCGTTTTCGGGGTACACAAGGTAGACGCGGAAAAAAGGTACAGCCCAGAGGCAAGAGAAACGTGTCACAGCGAACGAGAAGGTGATGTTCAATAAGCCTGAGATAGAATGCACGCCGCTATGTGAAACCATCTGGGAGTGGATGGTTCATTACTCCTCAACGGTTCTGACACCCTCAGAGTGTGAGTGGTTGCTTGATAGTGTAGGTCGAGTAGCAGACTCTGTGCAACAGATCGCCCCAAATGATGAAGAGATGCTCATTGCGGCACTGCTCTACAGCTTTCAGCAACATCTTGGCATTGACCTGCCAGAAGAGCTGCCTGAAGATCTGTTTGAGCAGTTGGGTGAGGCCGTGTTGCAGCTGATAGAGGGTACGGTGGAGATGACAACACTACATGCCAATCAGGCCTCTGTTGATCTTGTGAGTGATCTGCACCATGAGAACCTCCGAAAGATGTTGTTGGCCATGGCAAAAGATGTCCGTGTTGTGGTGATCAAGCTAGCGACTCACCTGGAGTTGATGCGCACACCAGGTTCATTGAGCGAAGATGAACAGATTCAGAATGCACAGCTGACCCGAAATATATTGGCACCCCTGGCAAACCGCCTGGGGATGGGGGCACTGAAGTGGCAATTGGAAGATCTGGCTTTTCGTGTGCTGGATGCAGAGGCCTATCAATCTCTCTCTCAACAAATCGAGTTAACCCGAAGAGAGCGAGAGCTCTATGTCGAGCAAGCGGTCACTGCAATCAGAAATATATTGGCAGAGCAGTCAATTACAGGTGAGGTTAGCGGACGAAGTAAGCACCTCTATAGTATCTGGAAAAAGATGGTTCGAAAACGGGTCGAGGTGGAATCACTCTATGACCTGAATGCGGTGAGAATATTGGTAGAGACGGTCTCAGACTGTTATGCGGCTCTGGGTGTAGTGCATGGTCTCTGGAACCATATTCCAAAAGAGTTTGATGACTATATTGCAAACCCCAAAGGGAATAACTATCGATCAATCCATACCGCTGTTTTTGGTCCGGAGGGACGTGTCCTGGAGGTACAGATCAGAACCCATGAGATGCATGATGCTGCAGAGCTGGGAGTCGCCTCACATTGGAGATATAAAGAGGGAACCCGCTATGACCCGGGCTTTGAACGTAAAGTTGAGTGGTTGCGACAGCTATTAGAGTGGAAGGATGAGGTCGTTGACCAGGAGAGCCTTGATGTTGCCCAATCATTGGGAACCCGGTTTGAAGATGAGATGGCGCAGGAGCATATTTATGTATTAACGCCCGCAGGTGAGGTGATAGAGCTTCCTGAAGGCGGTACAGCGCTGGATTTTGCCTATACCATCCACTCTGGGCTGGGCCACAGGACACGGGGTGCAAAAGTGGATGGACGCATTGTGCCACTGAATCAGCCACTACAGTCGGGGCAGCGTATTGAAATATTGACGATTAAAGAGGGAGGGCCAACGAGGGACTGGATGAACCCCAATTTAGGCTACCTGGCTACATCGAGAGCGAGATCCCGGATCAGGCAGTGGTTTCGAAAACAGGATTTTGAAGAGAATATAGCGGCTGGACGTACGATTCTGGAGCGGGAACGGGTACGGGCAGGTTCACCAGCTGTTGATCTTGAAAAATTGGTAACACGCTATGAACAGAAGGATATCGATCATCTCTATGCTGCATTGGGTCAGGGGGATATTACCTCAGGGCAGATTGCAGCAGCATTGAATCAGCCTCTGGAGCGTCAGAAGCCGAACGTTAAAAAGAGATTACGAAAAAAAGAGCTGGTTACTGACGAGGATACTGAGAGTATCTCTATTTGTGGAGTAGGGTCATTGATGACCGCTATGGCCCATTGCTGTAATCCACTCTATCCTGATCCTGTTATTGGTTTTATAACACGCAGTCGTGGAGTGACAATACATCAACAAGAGTGCCCGAATGCACTGCACTTGATTGAAACCGAGCCGGAGCGGGTAGTAGAGGTGAATTGGAGTTGTGATCACAAGGTTCAAAATACAGTTCCCATAACAATCAAAGCATATGATCGATCAGGTTTATTGAGAGATATTACTGACCTGTTTAGTCGGGAATCTGCAAATATTGATGCCATTCATACCTCAACAGATAAAGATAAACATCTTGCGACAATCCGGGTAAATATTGAATTAGATGATGTGGTCAGAGTTGGAAAAATTCTGGACCAATTGTTAAGAATGCGCAATATTATCTCTGCAGTGAGAGATCGTTAAGAAACCTCTGAATAAGAGCAGGGTAATTTTAATCTACCTTAAATATACTTTTTGTTAGGGAACCCCTGAATAAGTCATGAACAATTGCCTCGTACCCATAGCACCCAATATCTTCGTTGCTCGACCTCGTTCCTCGGTTGAAAATCTTGCTAATAGCCCGCTACAAGGTGAATTGCGCTTGCGCAAGAGAAGGTACCCTGGGGTATTAGCTGCGATTTTTCAAGGTAAGACGTATTACGTCGAAAGAGACACCCTGGAGTGCGCCTTGATCTTGGGCGCTTTATGAGCACGATTCATTTTGCACAGACTTATTCAGAGGTTCCTTAGTTTTATTTCAGAGATCATTAATATATTGAAAATAATTTCATCATCTATTATAGTTTTAGTGTATATTTCAGCGATCTATATAGGTAGAATTATAGATGGAGCTGTTTTTATTTATTAAATACCTGTGAATATCAAAGTGTGGAGAATTATATGAAACTTGAAAAAATGACTGATACCAAATTGAATACACTATTTAAGGAGGTAACTGCAGAAGTCGACCGTAGAAAACAGGCGAACTCAGTCAATGCAAAAGTTGAAAAAGAGCTGGCTGCACTAGCCAAAAAGTATGGTGTAGATACGGTAAAACGTTTGGCGGCAACGACTAAAAAACGTGCCGTAAAAAAGCGTGCGAAAGTGAAACCTGTTTACCAAAATCCGGACAATTCTGCACAAACCTGGACAGGGCGTGGCCGTACGCCTCAATGGGTTGCAGAAGCGGAGAAAAAACATGGTGGCAGAGATGCTCTGCGTATCCCTGCGTAGTTAAACCAGTTTTTACAGGCTTGCCTCTCCTATTATCACAGATGAAGGAGAGGCAAGTAGTAGAAACAACTATGAGCAGGATTAATAACAGTAACAGTAACAGTAACTATAGTAGTCGCTATTGGTTCCTCTGATGAAGTGTCAATAGCTGTCGTATCGTCTCTGGATCAAAATCAATACCCTCTTCAGCATCAGGATTGAGAGAGACTCCCATTCCCTCCCCAAGCCTTTCAAGCATCCAGGGAACCTCTGCTATAAAACCCCCATCATATTCTGGGTAATTTTTAATAAACTCTTTTGATTGTTGCGGATCACTGAAAATCACCATTACAGAAAACCCCTCTTCTGTCTCCAATGTTAGTGGTTTTGCCTTGTCTGACTTTTGAAATCCAACAGGCGTATTTTGTCCGTCATTGTCAGGGTCAGTTACAGGCATAAAGATTTGAGCTGTTAAGAATTGGCTCATGAACGCCTCAATCTCAATTTCTCCTTGATGTGCCTTGGTCAGCAGTTGCTTGAGGTCACTACTGTTTGAGTCAGTGGTGTTCATAGGTGTCTCCTAAAAAATGTTATAAATTTTGGATTAGATGAAAATGAATGAGGCGTTATTCAGGGCCTCCTCAATTGAATCGTTACTGTAATCAAAGTATAGATCATATGTTGCAAATATAGAGAAGATTATTCAGAGGTTCCTTAGTTACTTGTAAGCGTCTCAATACAATAAAATTCTCTATATCGGGGCATCATCTATTCCAAAGAAGTAGAGACTGATAGTAGACAACAAGGTATCATGTGTTCCAATTTTTTGAACCATTATTAAGTAGAGTTGAGCAGAGAATTATGGCAACAGTCAGCACGAGTGAGTTTAGAAACGGTCTTAAGGTAATGATCGATGGTGACCCATGTACCATTGTTGATAACGAGATGGTGAAGCCCGGTAAAGGGCAGGCCTTTAACCGGGTTAAGTTAAGAGTACTCTTGACAGGAAGAACACTCGAAAGAACCTTTAAGTCCGGTGAATCCGTAGAGCGTGCCGATATTCATGAAGAAGAGTATCAATACTCCTACTCAGACGGAGACCTTTTCTACTTTATGCACCCGGAGAGTTTTGAGCAGATTGGCGCAGATAAAGCAGCAATGGGGGATGCAGAAAAATGGCTCAAAGGGCAGGAGATGTGCCTGGTGACCCTCTGGAATGGCAATCCCATCTCAATTACCCCCCCCAATTTTGTTGAACTGCAAATTACTGAAACAGACCCTGGCTTGCGTGGAGACACCTCAAGCGGTGGGGGTAAACCTGCAACTCTGGAGACCGGTGCAGTGGTGAGGGTACCGCTCTTCGTCCCTGAAAGTGAGAGGATCAAAGTGGACACACGAACCGGAGAGTATGTCTCCCGCGTTAAAGATTAATGAGTCATTCACTGCTTCAGGAGCGTTCAACCTTTATCCGTGCGATTCGCAGCTTCTTCTATCAACGTGAGGTGATGGAGGTCGAGACTCCTGTTCTATCCACTGCAACCACAACGGACCCCCACATCGATCCGTTTACTACGGTATCACAGGGACGAGATGGTGAGGGGCCAGAACGGCTCTACCTTCAGAGCTCACCAGAGCTGTTTATGAAACGGCTGTTGGCTGAAGAGAGCGGGGCTATTTTTCAACTGGGGCCGGTATTTCGGGCCGGGGAGATTAGCACCATTCATAATCCAGAGTTTCTGATGCTGGAGTGGTATCGTCCTGGCTTCACCATGGAGCATCTGATGGAGGAAGTGGAGGAGCTGGTCTCTAATTTTGTGGATCTGCCCTCTATAGAGCGGTTAACGGTGGCTGAAGCCTTTCAACAGGTTCTCGGTGTGGATGATCTCTATGCAACCACGGCTGAACAGTTACGTGAGTTGGCTCTCTCGATGAATTTACCTTCAGCGGCTGAGATGGAGCTGGAGTGGGATGGGTGGGTCGACTATTTAATGGTGTTGGCGATCACCCCCAGTTTTGCACATGCTGCGCTCTTCTTAACCCACTACCCAGCATCACAAGCAGCACTTGCACAGATCAGTCCAGAGGACTCGCGTGTTGCAGAGCGTTTTGAGCTATTACTCAATGGTGTTGAGATTGCCAATGGGTTTAGAGAGCTACAGGATGCCGATGAGCAACGTCACCGTTTTCAGTTGGAGCAGGAGGAGCGTCAAGCGGAAGGTTTAGAGACGATCCCTATGGATGAGAAATTTCTCTCTGCACTCAAGGAGCAGGGGCTACCGGACTGCTCAGGTGTGGCCTTAGGTGTGGAACGGTTAATGATGCTGTCGATGGGCAAAGAAGACATTAGTGAAGTGATGCCATTCCCGATCCGTCAGGTCTGATGAATGGTTAGTGCGGTCCTCTTAGAGTGCATCCATCATTACCTAGACTGTATACAGATTCCGTTTGCAAAACAGCCTAACTTTTTCTGAGAACTCTCTTTTAGTGTGGCGCTGGCGGGAGTGATCTCAGGGAGAATAGCAGGGTTGTCTTCTGCTTTTGCTGACGCGATACTTGTGTGATCTTCTCGCAGTATGGCATGAAAAGCCGAATCATCATTCAAAATTGAAAAGTTCATCTCTTCACCCAGTATGGATGTGGCTGTGGAACGGCTAATGAAGCCCTGTGCTGTTGAGACAACCAAACCACTTTCAACCTGGATGATTCGAGCGTTGATATGAAGACCATTATTTTGCTTTGTGTAGGTACCTGAGAGAACAAGATCAATATTTTGTTTTTTCCTCAGCGCATTGACGGAACGGCTGCGAATAAAGTCACCATCATCGGTGACCCGAATTGCGGGCATGCTTTTAAAGTCAATAACACTATAACCACGGACCTGCATCTCATGGATCATATTGTCTGCGAGCGTCTCACCGATAGCATCAGATTGGTTATAGTTATGGATGCTGACAAAAGAGGTGACCGCAATACGTGGATTAGAGCGGTTTGAGAAGTTCTGGTTTTCGCTTAACTGCTCAGCCATCAATTGAGACACTGCATTCAATCCATCATCTCGATGGCCTCGTTTCAAGGCAGCAAGTGGCTCGGTTTGATCTTCTTTAACTACAGACGGTTCACCCACAGCTGGAGTGATCTCCTCTATGGTTATCGGCTTCGTGGCAGTTATTGAGTTGGAAATAGCCGTACACCCATGAAGAGAGGGTAAAAAGGCTGCCAACAAACAAAGGGTTCTAATGTCCATAATCTGTCGTTGATCCAACCATTTTTACCACTCCAGTTCAAGAGTCAGTTGCCTTCCAGAACTGTCTCAATATCTCCAACAGTTACATCAGCGATATGGCTATCTGGAACAGGCTCTTTTCAATGCTTCATCTCACCACCAAACAACTCAATCTCATGTTGGCTGATAATCTCTTTGGGTTTGTTACCACTAATGCCATGCAACATTTTCAGGTAGTAAGCCTTTGAAATATGTCCCTGAGCAGAAGAGATGATGACAGAGCTATCCATATCAACCAATCGTACGTTGATCATGATGCCATTGGGGTGTTCTGTATAGGTCCCTGTGATCACATGGTTGATGTTGTATTTTCCACGCAGCTCATCCACTGCCTTACTCATGACAAAATCACCTCTTTTAGTCACCTGAATCGAGGGCATGGTCTTGAAGTCAATGGTTTTGAAGCCTCGTATCTGAAGCTCATGCATCATGTTTTCACTGAGCCACAGCCCCAATTTATTGGTGGTTTTAAAGTCTTCAAGTTCAACCAGTGAAGCAACTGCGATGGGGTTGTCTCGCATATTCATCATATCCCGGTTTTGAGTGAGCTGGTCCACGATGAAACGGGATACCTCATTCAGCTCTCCCGGAATAGAGACTTGTTGATTTTGCTGATACGGAGTCGTGATACCACTGCGGAACATCGCGAAATCACTCAATGGGAATGCCGATGCGGTAGAACAAAACAGAGCTCCGCAACTGATCATCATAGTTAATGTCTTTTTCATGGAGTGCTCCTGAATTATCTGCAAGTTTCTGATTGACTGAAAGTACGTACTGTAACGGGTATTTTACCGCAGCCTGCACAGCTATCCTGGTAGGTCACTACAGCGACTGATTGTGCGCACTCAGCACTGTTTTCATGCCCGGCGTTTGGACCGCAGTTCACACATTCAGCCTGCTTCATTAATGTAAATGGGCCACTTTTTGCGTTATTAAATGTACTACACCCTGATGTGATAACGATAGCCCCAAAAATAAGGACGGACACCATTTTCCTATGAATATTGGGATACATAATATTGACTCCTTGTGCTCATGACTTCTCTCAAACGATTGGATGGAATGAATGACTAACTATGTATCTATAACGGTGTACAGACTGGAAATATTAGATAAGACATTCCTTAATCATGGCATTGACGCATAACGCACAGCTATTTTTGTAGCAATAGTCAAGTTTGAACAAGGTGGCATACAAGTTGCTCAAACGTAGTTATACCCATTGAGATAACAACTTTTTGACACAAGAAGAACTATGAAAAAAATAATGATTGCAGATGACCAGCGCCTGTTCCGTCAGGTACTGAAGAGAGGTTTTGAAAGTAACAGCATGGCCGTTGTGGCAACGGTCTCAAGTGGTGATGAACTGCTTGAAAGCTATCGAAGGGTTAAGCCTGATGTCGTGGTGGTCGATATTTTGATGCCTGGTATGGAAGGTACACGTATTTTTTCAAGACTGTTTCGTTATGATCCGACGGCCAAAGTGGTTGTGCTGACCTCCGATACGATCCATCTACACCAGATGCAGTCATATCACTGGCCAATTACCGGATTCTTTTCAAAAAACAGCGACTTTATTGAATTGGTCAATGCCATTGACAAGATCTATACCGCATCAGTCACACAGCGTACGCTGGGGACACAGTTTTCAGCAGATATCGCACACCTGATTAACTCCGAAAATGATGATGAGGGGGATCAATCGATTGTTAAAAATTTAAGCAAACGAGAGATCCAGATCTTCTCTCAGTTGCTGAATGGAAGACGCACAGTCGATATTGCGGAGTCATTTTTCATCAGTCCCAAAACAGTCTCTGTCCACAAGAGCAACATCATGAAAAAGCTGGGGGTGCGAAACAACCTCGACCTTCTAAGAATTGGAATGCAGTTCGGCATGGTGGAGAGTGCTCAGTACCAAGCTCACTAAGAAAGTTAGCCGGGAATAGAGGCGATGGCAGAACCCATCTGTTGAGCCATACCGGCAGAGAAGCTGTCATGTAAGTCCACCGCCTCATCACCAAACAGCAGGATGACGGTAGACCCCATATTGAAACGTCCCATCTCATCCCCTTTTTTCAGGGTGATGGGGGCTTTAGGGTATTTCCAGGTGGTGACAAATTTCTTCTGAGGTGGCGTGATCTCACCCGCCCAGACCGTCTCAATACTACCAACAAAGAGAGCACCGACCAGTACCATTGCCATTGGCCCTGCCGATGTCTCAAAGATCGCTGCGACCCGTTCATTGCGTGCAAATAGGCCGGGAACAGAGCGTGTAGAGGGGTTATTAACAGGATAGAGTCTGCCTGGAATATAGATCATCTCCCGTAACGTCCCATCCATTGGCATGTGGATACGGTGGTAATCTCTGGGGGAGAGGTAGATGGTGGAAAATATACCATTGGTAAATGGGGCTGCACGCCCTTGATCACCACCCAATAGCGTTGTCAGATTAAACTGATGTCCTTTGGCTTGAAAGATTGACTCCCTCATAATGGGGCCACATTGGCTCACTACACCATCCACCGGGCTCACCACAATCTCTTCACCGGCTGCGATAGGGCGTACACCCGTCTTGAGTGAACGGGTAAAGAATGCATTGAAGCTACTGTAGGTCGATAGATCCGGCTCCTCTGCCAGTGAGCAGTCAATTTGATAAACAGAGGTGATGGTTCGGATTAACCACTGTGAAAATGCGCGGTTTTCAGATCGGGCCAAGCGATGGACCACCCTGGAGAGACGGTGGTGCGGCAGCAGTGCCAGAGGCAGAAGGAAGAGTCGGTCCGTCAGGTATTGCAGTATTGGTGTCATTTTGTAGTTGTCCGGGTGGCATCAAGGCGAATAGAGAGCGTATCCCCAGCCTTGATCAGTGCAGATTTTTTAATCTTGTTCAGTCGCATCAATGATTTTGTTGAAGTATTGAATTTTTTCGCAATTTCACTGAGAGTGTCGTTTGGTCGCACCTTGTAGTAAATCGTCTGTGTCGCCAGTTTAGAGAGGAAGTCGGGGCGTGAGCGTAACTCCGGTAGTGAAGTGGTTGCGGGTCGGCTCCAGAGGGTTAATTTTTTACCAATCGAGAGCAGGTCACCGGGAGCCATACCATTCCACTGTGCAAGTTGCCGACTGGATACACCATGCTTTTTGGCAATATCCCATAAGGTATCTCCCGATTCTACCCGGTGGGTGATACGCTTTCCGGGGCGCTGTTTGTTCTGTAAACGGTTGAGGCGTTCGCCACTACTCAGTGTGTAACTCTTCATGGGTCGCATCGGAACTGGGATGGTGAGAGTATTACCAGCCCTGATTTTATGGCTGCGTAACTGGTTTTGCTGCTTGATTGAGGTAGTTGTGGAGTGGTATTTCTGGGCAATGGTGCTCAATGTCTCCCCCTTTTTTACCGTATGACGCCTCCATTGGGTCAACTGCTGAGGTGCATTGCGCAAATTATTCTCAAACTGATTCACATTTTGAACAGGAAGCATCAACTGGTGAGGTCCGTCGGGTGGAGTGGCCCACTGGTTTAATCCTGCATTGTGCTGGTAGAGTTCCTCCAGAGGCAGCCCTGAAAGGTCTGCTGCAAGAGAGAGATCGATTTGTTGTCCTCCAGTACTGACCTGCTGAGTGAGTGGTCGATTGGGAATGTAGGGCAGTTTAAACTTGTATTTTTTGCTGGTCTCGATAAAACGTACGAAGGCGAGTAGGCGAGGTACATACCCCTGGGTCTCTTTAGGCAGATTGAGATCCCAGAAGCTGGGTTTTCTCACCGCTTTTAGAATCCCCTTCTTTCTGTTTTTCTTTTTTTCCGCTTCATAATATTTTCGAATCGCCTTGCGTACATTACCTGCCCCCGCATTGTAGGAGGAGAGTGCCAACAGCCAATCCCCTTTAAACTCTCTGGACATGTCTTTGAGAAAGTGAAGTGCAGCATCCGTCGAGGCAATGGTAGAGCGACGTTGGTCAATCCACCAGTTCTGCTTTAGCCCATAGGTCTTTCCCGTCTCAGGGATAAACTGCCAGAGTCCCGCCGCACGTCCCGGAGAGTAGGCATAGGCACGAAAGGCGCTCTCGATAGCTGGCAGAAGAGCCAGTTCAAGCGGAAGATTCTTCTTTTTGACCCGTTTTACAATATGGTAAAGATAGGGGCGCGCACGATTGAGAACACGGTTCACATAGTCAGGATTTTTTTTAAACCAGAGAATATGAGGGGTTAGCCGGGGATCTTTACGCTCATTCAGAGTGAAGCCCCGAATCACCTCACCCCACAGAGAGTGATTGCCGGGCAAGCGTTGAGCCTGAGCTTGAGCCTGAACAGAAAATGGTTGGCTCAGTAGTACCAATAGCGTCAGCAGCAAAAGAGCATGCCTCCACTGAAGAGGTGATCTGAAGAGAGCTTGAGTGTTATTTACAGGGGTGACACAGTTCATGGTTGGGGTATTATATAGACTCTGATGTCCAAATGAGCATTTCCCCGTTTCACTTTATGTCTCCTGATCAACCTAACCAATCTCTGCAGCGATGGTTTGCCACCTCCATAGGGCAGTCACTGCTGTTACAGGAGCGTGACTGGAATCATGAGGCCCTGAAACGAGTCTATGGGGTCCACTTGATGCAGCTGGGAATGGCAAAAGAGAACTTTGCACAACATGCAACCGGGGTTCACCACCCCTTCGTAGTCGATGTAGGTACACATGAAGAGCAGAGTTGGGCAGTGGCTGAAGGGAGAGATACCGCAATTCCCATTGCAACAGAGTCACTCTCTGCAGTAATTTTGCCACATGTGCTCGAATGTTCAGTCGATCCCTATCAAGTATTACGTGAAGTAACCAGAGTGTTGGCAGAAGATGGAAACCTGATGATTTTCGGAATCTCCCCCTGGTCTTTTGTCCCTCTGTTTCGGCGCGTCAGTTGTGTGCGTCCTATATCAGCAGGTCGCTTGACAGAGTGGCTGACACTACTGGGCTATGAAGTAGTTGAACAGAAGCAGTTACCCTTGCTATGTTGGTCATGGCGCAGTTGCAGATTAAATAGCGGTATCTACCAACTGGTAGCAAGGCGTCGAGTGGTCCCCTTGAATCCGCTCACCAACCGTTGGGGACGACGTGCCGTGGCAGCAACTTCGAATGCAGTGAATCGAGACATGTGCAGAAACACTCAAAAAGTTAAATTCAAGGAGATGGTGTAGTGACTGAGATGTTTACCGATGGAGGCTGTCGTGGCAACCCTGGTGTAGGGGGGTGGGGGGTGCTGTTGCGCCATGGCAGCGTGGAAAAAACGCTCAATGGCGCTGCCTGCGACACCACTAATAACCGGATGGAACTGACTGCAGTAATTGAAGGGCTGAAGGCGATTCATCGTCCCGTGCCACTGCAGATCACAACCGACTCAAAATATGTGAAGGATGGCATCACCCAGTGGGTCCATAACTGGAAAAAGAACGGCTGGAAAACTGCAGCAAAGAAACCGGTCAAAAATGAAGACCTCTGGAAGGTGCTGGATCAGTTGGTGCAGCAATTCGAAATCGAGTGGTGCTGGGTCAAAGGTCACAGCGGTCATCGTGAAAATGAGATCGCTGACCAGTTGGCAAACCAGGCCATGGATGAGATGAGCTGTTAATTACGGTAATTAAATTACGGTGACAGTTTACTAAATAACCGAATTATACTATGTATAGGCTATGGCACGTCTTCTCCGTCTTGTTATTCTTGGTCAGCCCCACCATGTTACCCAGCGTGGCAATCGGCGTGCCCCTGTATTCTTTGAAGAGGGGGATTACCGACTCTATAAAGATCTACTGAGTGAGGCGGCACACCGGGCAGAGGCTGAAATTTGGTGTTACTG
>DUYW01000072.1 GCA_013349825.1 Gammaproteobacteria bacterium
ACCTGCTGTAGCAGGAGTTGGTGTTTCTATTTTTCCCTTACATAGAGTTGCCGTGAAGTTTTGACGATCTTTGCAGACATTGCGTATTTGTGAATGATAGTGCTCTGTTTTATCATGCAATTCTTGATATACACTGAATCAATCTTTCGGTATCAATCGGTTTTGAGAACACTTCATCAGCACCTAAGTCAGGTGCAACATCGAGATATTCAAGGTATGCTGATATAGCAAAGATAGGTAGTGATGGATATTTTCTCTTCACCTCAATGATAACCTCCAGGCCATCTTTTTCAGGCATAACGATATCAACTATTATGAGGTCTGGTGATTCGCTCTCAACGATATCCAGTACATGCTGCCCATTTTCTAACTCAACTATCTTGGATGCATAGCCATCGAGTACCTCACTCAGTAGAGTCCGAATAAACTCTTCATCATCAATAATAAGTATTTTGGGTCTGTCCATTGCACAAGCACCTAGCCGTTGAAGAGAGCAAAAGATCTCGTTAGCTGAAAGTTCTCCTTTCAGGTGAAACCTCTAAAACATCACTATATGTATATCACTATGTATATTAGGACAGCTTTTAGAAATAGAAAGAAACCTGCCGTTTTGAGATTACAGTATTCAGTACCATGATGCCTATTGCATTGTTGTCCATGTACAATGAGTGTAAGCACAACAGGAGATAGATGATGTTAAAGAAAGATAGAAGAAGTGGATTGAAATTAGTGGTGGGAGGGCTGTTTGGATTTGCCTTGCTGGCGGGTACTCTGTTAACGAATGAGCAAGACGTAGTGGCAGCAGATGTTGTGGTGTATAAGAGTCCGACCTGTGGATGCTGTAATGCGTGGGTAGATCATCTCAAAGAGAGTGGCTTCACTGTTGAGACTCGTGATCAACAGAAGATGAATGAAGTGAAGAATGAGCTGGGGGTGCCTCGTAATCTTCGTTCCTGTCACACCGCTCAGGTTGGTGGATATTTAGTTGAAGGCCATGTGCCTGCTGATTTGATCACTAAAATGCTTCAGGATAAGCCTGAGATCGCTGGATTGTCTGTTCCAGGTATGCCGATGGGGTCTCCGGGAATGGAAGGTCATAGAAGCGATCCATATGATATTTTGGCATTCAAAAAAGGTGGTCAGGTTCAGATTTTCGATAGCCGGAACTAGCAGATTGAAACGTGCAGGATCTGAGTATGGGTGTTGGGACAGACTGAATCAAATAAAAGGAAAGTAAGATGAGTAACAAGTTGCTGTATATAGGGTTTTTTCTCTCAATGAGTGTGCTCTCTTTGACGGTGCAAGCAGAAGAAGAGAGGAGCTGGTTTAAGTCATGGGGAGAGAAGATCGGTCTGAAGGCGAGAGAGGTGACCGATAAGGCTGACCCGGATGGTTCGCTACAGGAGAAGGCAAAAACCACATACGAGGGTTCTAAACAATATCTGGGTGAGCATTACGATACTGCTGAGCAGTATGTGAAAGAGAAAAAAGAGAGCTGGAAGAGTGATGGTGGTATAGCTTACGAGGCAGTAAAACAGAAAACGAAAGAGATGGTAGAGGGTGCTCGGCAGGGGTATGGAAAGAGGGAGAGTGAGTGATTTTTTCTGTGCTGATTTAGGCATGCTCAAATCATGAAGAGGGGGTTTCACTGTAACGATCAAGAGCAGCAGAGTCAGTTGATAGCAAACCTGATACCGTTACTTGAGAAACAGTACACGGCCTCAGTTACCACTATTGAGACCCATATTTCAACAATTCTTCTGGTTGAGGAGCAGGCATTCAAGATCAAAAAACCGGTTAATTTTGGGTTTCTTGATTTCTCTACACTTGAACAGCGGCACCACTACTGTCAGGAAGAGTTGCGTCTGAATGGCCGGACGGCACCTGCAATTTATCAACAGTTGGTTGCCATAAAGGGCTCTATAGAGGTCCCTCAAATCAGTGGGGAGGGTGTGGCAATCGAATATATGGTGCAGATGGCCCGTTTCGAACAGGATCAAATTCTGCAGCGGTTGCTGTCAACGCCTCACTTTGGGGTGGAGGTTATTGATAAGCTCGCCAGCAGTATCGTGGCATTTCATCAGTCAATTCCAGCCGCCGACGGAAGCGAAGCCTATGTTCAGCCAAAGATCATTGAAGAGGCTGTGCAGCAGAATTTTGATCAGATTCGCCCGCACTTGGAAAAAGTTCCTCTAGAGGCTCAGCGCAAATTGGCCAGTCTGGAGTCATGGAGTGAACAGCAATATCGTCATTTAAAACCACTGCTTTTTTCAAGAGTGGAACAGGGCTTCGTACGTGAGTGTCATGGCGATATGCATCTTGGGAATATTGCACTGATCGATGGACAAATCACTCTGTTTGACGGTATTGAGTTTAATGAGGCCTTTCGCTGGATCGATGTAATGAGCGACCTCTCCTTTTTATTGATGGATCTGCAGCGGCACGGAGAGGTGGGGTGTGCCACCAGGCTATTGAACCAATACCTGGAGGTGAGTGGAGATTATAGCGGGGTGCAGCTACTGCCTTTCTACCAGATCTATCGGGCAATGGTACGGATCAAGGTTGGCCTGTTTCGATTGGTTCAACTGCCGGAGGAAGATGCAGAGTATGAGGTATTGCAAGGTGAAATCGCTGAGTCTGTTGAGTTGGCAGACTGTTTGATGAACCAGCACTGCGGTGCATTAATGATCACTCATGGAGTATCAGGATCTGGAAAATCTTATGTATCGCAGCAGGTACTTGAATCAATGAATGCGATTCGAATTCGTTCCGATGTGGAGAGAATTCGGATGTTTCCAGAGAAGAAGGGCCGATACAGTTCAGCTGCAACCCTGCAGACCTATCAGAAAATACACCATTTGGCGCACTCTGTTGCAGAGGGTGGCTACACTGTTTTGTTGGATGCAACCTATCTGAAACAGGCTCAACGTGAACAGGCTGTTGAGTGTGCGGATGAGATTGGGTGTAATTTTCTTATCCTGGATATGCAGTGTAGTAGAGAGGAGCTGGAGCGCCGTATTCGGCACCGCATTGAACTGAGTAATGATCCATCAGAGGCTGATATTGAGGTGCTGCATCAGCAGTTGCAGCAGCAGGAACCTCTGGTTAATGAAGAGATTACGCATGCTCTGGTAGTTACACCGGAAGTTGATCTCAAAGCCTTGTTGAAGGGTGTTGCTTCACTTCAGAGATGTGCTGAATAGTTACGTTCTGAGCTTGTTAAGAAGAAGTTGAATACAGGATGGCTATGCAAAGAGTTTCAGGTAGTATACTTCTTGGACAGGCATCAGGTAGCGTGGTTCAGCGTTATCTGCAACTTATCGAAGACACGGGTCATTAGTAATGAAAATTGGTTATAAATTCAAATTTGAGAGTGGGCGCAGTGAGGTGTTTGATCTGGAGTTTGATGATCAAAGCTTTGCCATTCGACCCAACCCAATCTCCACGGTCTCGACTTCAGAGTCCTGGATGGAGCTTGAACATCACCAGTGCCCTGATTGTACGCTATCAAAATACCAGTATCCCATCTGCCCGGTAGCAGCCAATCTGGGGTGTGTCGTAGACCCTTTTCAGCAAGATGCCTCATATACGCCGGTTACTACAGAGGTTGATTTTAGAGAGCGGAAAGTGGTCAAAAAAAGTGACCTGCAAGGGGGGTTGAGTTCAATGATTGGGCTGGTGATGGCTACCAGTGGTTGCCCTGTATTAGATAAATTACGACCGATGGCGTATACCCATCAACCTTTCTCCAATATCGATGAGACAATCTATCGTGCGATTGCCGGTTATTTATTGGCTCAATATGTGCGTCAGGAGGAGCAGCGTGAGGCTCTTTTTAAGGCAGAGGGGCTGGTTGAAATTTATACCAAGATTGGTCGTTTGAATAATGCCTTTTCAAAGAGGTTACGTGGGTTTAAAGATGATGCCAATATTAATGCATTAGTCATTCTTGACCTGTTTGCAAAAATGGGTGAACTCTACCTAAATGATGAGTGGCGAAAGCAGATGCTTCCCCTGTTTGAAGTCTACCTGAATGAGCAGAAGCCATTATTTGGCGGTTTATCTTGATAGGTCGTGGCTGCAACATCATACTGATGTAGTTGATCAGCAGTAAATAGAATGGCTCTCTATTCTCGGACAGGCACCTAGACTATGTCAGAGATTGACCACGATACGCTTGATGTTGACCGCTTGGTGGAAAAGAGGGTTGATTCTATAACCCTCTATCTGCGTGAATTGCGCCAACACCCTCTGCTTACCGCAGAGGAGGAGATTGTGTTGGCACGTAAAGTTCAACAGGGGGATCTGGCAGCGCGTAACCGGATGATTGAGTCCAATCTGCGCTTGGTGGTCAGTATTGCCAGACCTTATCAAAATCAAGGTGTTGCATTTATGGATCTGATTGAGGAGGGAAACCTTGGATTGATTCGGGCCGTTGAGAAATTTGATCCGGATATGGGTAACCGATTCTCAACTTATGCCACTTTATGGATTCGTCAAAGTGTAGACTATGCACTGATGGGGCAGGCGCGTACGGTACGTCTGCCAGTCCGCATCCTGCGTGAGATGCGAAAATATAAGCGTACAGCAAGACAACTTGCACAAATTTACGGGCGAGAGCCCTCATTGCATGAGATTGCAAAATTTCTGCAAGGTAGTGTCGATGAACTCAATCTGGTGATGGGGTGTAGTGAGCCAATTACCTCACTGGAGAAACCTATTGCAGAGGGAGTTACACAAACGATTGCAGAGTTGATTGAAGATGAATTGTTGCGACATCAGGATGATGTGCTGTTAGAGGGGGAGGTGCTGAATCTTGTCAAAATGTGGTTGGAACGGTTGGATGAGCGTTCACGTCGGGTGTTGATCTGCCGTTTTGGTCTTGAAGGCAGAGAGGAGATGACTCTGGAAGAGTTGGGTAATGAGATGGGGTTGACCAGTGAGCGTATTCGACAGATACAGTCAGGTGCTTTAAAACGTTTGCGTGAGATCTTGCGGCGAGAGGGGTTCTCGGGAGATGTGCTACTCTAGAAAGATATATGAGTACAGCAACTATGGATAGAGAGCTGATATATAGAAAATGGAAAATCAATGATAATTCCCAATAGAAAAATTTCTGAAGTCATTCTTGAATTTGGTGCCCCTTTACTGGATGAGCTACCTGACTCAAAGGACCGTTTTGAGTTGGAGAGTGCCATTAAATTGGTGGTTGCTGCCTGGAATGCGGTGATACTGGATCAGCAGCAGA
Source organism: Gammaproteobacteria bacterium (assembly GCA_013349825.1). Taxonomy (GTDB): domain Bacteria; phylum Pseudomonadota; class Gammaproteobacteria; genus Thiopontia. Next base: position 5,249 of record DUYW01000072.1, read on the forward strand.
AGACCCGACTCTATGAAGATGAGTTGCTGAAAGCGATCAAACCGATGCCGGAAGGGTTCTCTTCAATGGTGAAATTGCTCTTTAAGAGAAAACGCCGTGAATATGGATCGGACCCAAGAACGGTTGGTCACTACGAAGTGGTTGATAGAGACGGGGTACTGACCTTGAAGGCTGAGTCAAAGGTGGATATTGAGAAGATCGATGCCGGAGTGATGGTTCACTAAGCCATCCCGGACAGGCTCCTGGACAGACCATTAAAACAGAGAGGGTACCTCAAGGGTAAAGTACCCTCTCCATTTTTATGGTTTGTCCAAGTGCTGGTTTAGAAGCTTTTTGCAACAGTAAATGTCACCGCATCTTCATCACTGCTGTTACCGGAGTCTGCGTCAAAGTCACTCCAGGCAAGCGATAGTTCCAGTCCGCCAATCTCTTTAGAGGCGCTGACCACGGTGTATTTACCGCTGTTGTCGTAGTCACCCAGGGTGATACCAAGACCAATACCACTCAGCTCGGTACCTGCAGAGAGTTCAATGTTGTCATTGGCATTATCCAGTCCGAACGAGAAGGTGGCACCCAAGTCAACGGTTCCGGCTGTGATACCCAGTCCAAGGTACCACTCTTCAAAGTCACCACTTCCACCTGGGTAGTTGTAGTCTATATAGCCAAGGTCATAGCTCAGGGCACCAGTCTCTCTGCTGTAGCCACCGTAGTAGTCTAATTCAATGTTGTCGTTTGCATCGAAATCAACATTGGAACCCCAAACACCCGCATAGAGTCCCGAATCCAATACCAGGTCAAAACCACCTGAGATCGCGGCTTCATCTTTGGTCTGCGTCATGCCGCGCCAGATATAGTTACTCGCAAGCGCAACATTGCCAGTCACCGCAGGGGCAGACTCATCAGCCATTGTAGGGTGGGCGGTAGCAATCGCGACCAGGGCAAGGGCAACTGGAAGTTGAGTTTTCATTCTATTCTCCATACAAAATTCGATAATCCGTTAATACGCCCGCTCAAAGAGTGAGCAGGTTGTATGGATCTCATAGCATGAGTTGTGCCAATGTCATACAAATCTTTTATAACAGTGACTTATTTGTTTTTTTATGAAATAGTGTGGCTGCATAAGAGTTATCGTGCACCACAAGAATACAGCGATGCACCACAATAACGCAGAGAGGCCCTGTAGTTATTCAACCAGAAAAAGTGGGAATAGAGGGCGCTCTATAGTTCGAACTTAGATAGCTCAGCTACCCAGTTTGAGGCGTTGAGTTCGTGCAGAGACAGCTATCGCCTCAACATGGAGGCGTTGCTGATTGTCCAGGCTGCTCTCAAGTAGTGCGTCACAGTGGCCGATCATCTTGGTAAGGGCCTGTTCAACCCCTGCAGGCAACGTGCTCTCAACTGTTGAAGAGACTGGATTGCTCTGCTGCTGTATCTTCTGTTCAATCGCTCGAATACGTTGCAGAAAAATTTCTGTTGGATCGTTTTTATACAGTATTTCTGAGCCACCTGCGTGGGATAAGGGGATTGGACTATTGTGGTCGTCTGCAAGTAGTGCCAGTTTGTGCTGAGTAGCGTCGAGGCAGCTATTGATCAGCGTCATCTGTTGTGAGTTCATAGAGAGACTGATGATGCAGAGGTCTGGAGAGAAGCGGTTGATCAGCATCAATGCCTCATCAGTGTTTGCAGCACAGGCAACGTCATAATGGGTATTTCTCAATAGCAATTTTTCATAGAGACTTCTAATGGCAGCCATAGGGTCAATCAGAACAATCCGCATGGGATGCTTTTGGTCCGTTACGGGTGCCTCCTCAACCGTCTTGGTTGGAATTGAGTATCCCACCTGATGTTTTTGGGGCTGAATGATCTGTGATGCGCGTTCCCACTGTGAGGCAAACAGCGTTGTTAGTTGAAGCAACTCATCACGGTCAATTGGTTTATGTAGAAAGATAAAATCGTTACCAATACGCTGTTGAATATCGCTGAGTTCATAATCCATATAGGCGGTGATCAGGATGATCCGGATCGTGGGGTCGGCTTCACGAATCTTCTCAGCAGTTACCAGGCCATCCCAACCGGGTGGCATACGCATATCGAGGAAAACAACAGAGTAGGGATTCCCCTCATGAATGGCATCAAGGACGTGTTGTAACCCCTCTTGACCGCTGTATGCGGATTCAAGTTGGAAATGGTTCTCTTCCTCCTGAACTTCAAGGTCCATTCCCTGAGTCAGTGCCATCAGCTCATCATCAAACTCAGCGGCACTACTATCCAGAATAGCGTGATAGGTGTTATGGACGTCAGGATCGTCATCGACTGCAAGAATTCGATAAGTTGTTGTGTCTTTTTGCATTTTTATTTTGTAGTCTCAAGTCAAAGAGGAGACGTCCATGCGTACTGTGCAATCTCCCCAATTACAGCAGTATTAGTTTTATCAAAAAGGAGAGTAGCAAGTCTGGGATAGAAGTGTCAAAAATTAAAAGGCAGGAGATCGTCGATTCTTAGAAAGCCTATATTCAGAAGGCACAAGCATAGCTTGTTCAGCGGTTCCCTAAGGAACCCCTGAATAAGTCATGTGTAAATGCCTAACGCCCATAGCGCCCAATATCTTCGTTGCTCGACCTCGTTCCTCGGTTGAAAACCTTGCTAATAGCCCGCTACAAGGTGAATTGCGCTTGCGCAAGAGAAGGTGCCCTGGGGTATTGGCTGCGATCTTTCAAGGTGAGACGTATTACGTCTAGAGAGACACCCTGGGGTGCGCCTTGATCTTGAACACTATGGACGTAATTCAAATTACCCAGACTTTTTCAGAGGTTCCCTAATCTATTTAAGATACCCTTGAAATGTTTGTTGCCAATTCCACTATGCAGCTTGTTGAACTACAGTCATCGGTTTATGTCCATGTTGCTGGATTACGCTTGAGAGAATGTGGTGAATAATAACCCCTCTCTGTAGTTCAGAACGGATGTGGTGAAGCGTATTGAGCCGTGATTGACACCGTTGCACCACATGGTTGGCGTGTTCAGTTCTTCTGGAGTAACCCTCTACATCCTCAAGGCCCAACATCTGGATCTGTCCATGGGAGTTCACCATGCTGGCCTCACAGTGGTTCAGGCGGTGATAGGCTTGACTGAGCAGGACTCGCACCTCATTTTCACCCATCTGTTCAATCTGCTCTTCATAGTAGTTCATGATCTGCTCCTGTTTGTAGCGTTGTGGCCAGTAATGGCCTCACTCTTTAGAGAGAAAGATGCAACTACTGAACCGTAAAAGAGAGGGAAGACAGAATCTGTAACAGAAATCTTTTATCAAATCGTCTGTAGTGAGAATAAAATTTATCCTTCATTAGATGGGTCGTTTGTGGGGCGTTGATTTAATTAGGTTGTTGCAGTCAGAGCGGGGCGCTACACTATGCGCCATCATTATTTACAGGCCCCTACTGGATCTGCATGAAGCTCCGTTTTCAGATATTGTTGTTGCTAATCCTCTTGGGGTGGGTGCCACTTGCCATCTTTGGTTTCTTTACCGATATCAATACCCGGTTTGATTTGAAAGCTCAGGCACTCGACCATCTATCTGAAATTCGAGATCTCAAGGTGTTGCAGATTGAGAACTATCTGCGCCAAACCAAACAGCATGCCAAAACACTCTCCCGCTCCCCTTTTGTGGTTGAAAATATGCATCGTCTACCGCAGGACTTTGCACAGACTTCAATCGAAGAGTTGCTGCAACACTATATTTACAAAAACCCACACCGTTCTGATGATCGTGATCTGTTGGTGGATCCAGGGGACGGAAGCCCATACAGTCAGCGCCATCGCACCCTTCATCCGACCTTGGTGGAATATGTGAATGACTTCGGTTTCTATGACCTGTATTTGATTGACCCTTCAGGAAATATCCTCTACACCGCTCAGAAGGAGTCAGATTTTGTGGGTAACCTGAATCAGGGAGGACTTCAAAAGAGCCAATTGAAGAGTGTGTATGACCAAGCGATGAAAGCGCAGCATCGAGATAAGGCCTATCTTTCACATGTCGAGCCTTATCTGCCGTCAAACCTGAAGCAGGCTGGTTTTGTCAGTTCATCTATTGATGGTCAGAATGGTGAGCGTTTGGGGGTGCTGGTGTTGCAATATTCGGTTCACCCCATCAACGAGATAATCAATAACCTAGAGGGACTTCATCCAGAGAGTAAAGTGATTCTGGGTCAGCTGCAGGGTGAACAAATACTGTTTTTGAATCAGACAATGTTTGATTGGAGTAAGCAGGCTCAGTTTTTGAAATTTCAGCAACAAGCGCTATCTGGAGAGATTGAGAGTCCAATGGTACTGGCACTTAAGGGGGAAACAGGGGCCAGACTTACCCAAAATGTGATGGCAGGGGAAGCAATGTTTGCTGCATGGGAACCGATTGGTGATTTGGGTTGGGGAGGGGTGGTGATCTATGTCTCTGAGTCTTTACTGCTGTCAGAGGTTAATCAGGATCGACAGGTTACGATCTGGGTGCTGGCTGGGCTGCTCGTGCTAATCTTCTGGGTTGCATGGATTGAATCCGCTTTTCTCAGTCGTCCGATTCATCGGTTGCTTCGGGGGATTGCCAAGGTCAAAGATGAAGATTTTGCCGTTGGCATTAATACCGTGCGCAGTGATGAGCTGGGTGATCTCAACCGTGCCTTTGTTGAAATGGCGGCAGAGCTGGATAAAAACAGCCGTGAACGGGCACAGATTCAGCAAGCACTGGAGGCCTCTGCCCTGCAGGCTGACGAGGCCAATAAGGCAAAGGATGATTTTTTGGCTGCGATGAGCCATGAATTACGTACGCCATTGACATCTATTATTGGTAATAGTGAACTATTGGCAACCAGCCTGCTGAGTGAGGAGCAGCGAGAGCTGTTGCTGTCGGTTGAGTTCTCCAGTCGAGGGTTATTGTCATTGATTAACGATATTCTCGATCTGTCCAAGATTGAATCAGGAAAATTTGAGATCGATGAAGGGAGTTATGATCTGGAGCAGATGATCGATGAGGTGGCGCGTATTTTTAAGGTACGTGCAGCTGAGTCGGACATTAGTTTCAATGTGGATTTCACTGAAAAACTGACGCATCAGGTTGAAGGGGATGGGCGGCGTATAGGGCAGGTTCTGATTAACCTGTTGGGAAATGCATTTAAATTCACCTCTTCAGGGGCGGTATCTCTTAAAATTTGGGCAGATCATCGTCTCCACTTCCGGGTAGAGGATAGTGGTATCGGTATGTCTGTTGAAGTGCTCAATCGTCTGTTTCAGCCCTTCGAACAGGCAGATCGATCAATCTCTCGCCGCTTTGGAGGTACCGGTTTGGGACTGCATATCTCAATGACGCTGGCGCAGATGATGGAGGGCGATATTGAGGTGAGTAGTGAAGAGGGTGTGGGCTCCTGTTTTCAGCTTAATCTCCCCTATCAAATAGATAGAGAGAGCAGGGTAGAACGGGACCAAGAGGCTGTTGATAGTGTTTCTCAGCGCTTCGTGGGTGAGGTGTTGGTTGCTGAAGATACGGTTGAGTTGCAGGTTTTGGTGCGTAAAATGTTGGCCTCTGTGGGGGTTAAGGTCACCTTAGTGAATAATGGTCAAGAGGCGCTAGAGCAGGTGTTGCATCAATCCTATCCTCTGTTGTTGATGGATATGCAGATGCCGGTAATGGATGGGATTGAGGCTACACGGAGACTTCGAGCTGTCGGCTATCATGCGCCTATCGTAGCCATGACCGCCAACGTGATGCAGCAACACAGAGACCAGTTCAAAGAGGCCGGTTGTGATGATTTTCTGAGTAAACCCATTGACCGGAGGGCATTGAATCAGGTGTTGAGCCAATATTTGCAGCGAGAAACCCCCGTGGGTTCACCACAAGAAGAGCAGCCAGTCGAACAATCCGTAAAACCGCCAAAAGAGCAGTCAGGAATGGATAATGAAATTGATGATGAGCTGATGGCGCTCTTTATCAATAGAGCTGAAGAGTTATCAGAGACATTAAGTCGGGCTGTTGCCGCAGAGGATTGGAAACTGGTTCAGGAGACAGCGCACACCCTGAAAGGGAGTGGTTCCAGTTTTGGATTTCCAGAGTTGACCGAAATGGCCAGGAGGGTCTGTGATCTGATTGAGTTGGGCCAAGAGAGTCAGCGTCTGGAACAGACTGCTGCGCTGCAACAGAAACTTGAACAGATCATAGAGCGCTGAGGCCATGTTAATCTATATTGCGGTCGCCGTGCTCTTGATGATGCTGTGGATGGTGCTGTAATGCGGCACCTTGAAAAGCAGTATTATAGTGGCGAAATGATATGAGGTATGGTCTCCATCGAGTGTGAAGTTTATACTTGACCGCCATGAACAGAAAAAACTTTTTATTGTTACCCGTAATGGCCCTGTTGACCGCTTGTGGACAGTCTGGAGAACTCTATCTGCCAGATAATCTGAAGGCGAACCAGTTGGAACAGCAGTCACAACGGGCAACTACAGAGGCTCAGGCACAACAGCTACGTACACAGTCGGAGGCACTGTATCAGCGCTACCAACAGGAGCAGGAGCTTCGTGCGCAACTGTCTCAAAAACAGGCTAGTGAACAGAGTCTGCGTAGCGAAGGCGCTCTGGAGGCCGCTGACAGTGCGCTGAAAGAGGTCAATCAGCTCCGTTACCGTCTCGGTCAGTTGATTCTGCAGCAGCAGACATCGAAGTAACCTCAAATAAAACCTCCAGGAAGAAAATCCTTTTATGTATCCATATATTGAAAGAAAAGAGGGCACGCTCCATATCGAGTCCCTCTCTCTGAAATCATTGGCAACACAGTATGGCACCCCGCTATTTGTCTACTCTGAAAATGCGATTCGAGGCCAGTGGAGCGCCTATGAGTCAGGTTTTAGTGGCCAGAGCCATCTCATCTGTTTTGCGGTTAAGGCCAACTCCAATCTTGCAGTGCTGGCACTGCTGGCCAGACTGGGTGCCGGTTTTGATATCGTCTCGGTCGGTGAACTGGAGCGTGTACTCAAGGCGGGTGGTGATGCAGGAAAAGTGGTTTTCTCCGGTGTTGGTAAACGTGCGGATGAGATTCGGCGAGGGCTGGAGGTGGGGATTCGCTGCTTCAATATTGAATCTGAGGCAGAGCTGTTACGGGTCAATGAGGTTGCCGCAGGGATGGGAGTCAAGGCGCCGGTCTCGCTAAGAGTTAACCCGGATGTAGATGCGGGTACACACCCCTATATCTCAACGGGGCTACGTTCCAATAAGTTCGGGGTGACGATTGATGAGGCGCTACGGGTCTACAAAGAGGCAGCAACACTCCCCCATCTGGAGATTATCGGCGTCGATTGTCACATTGGATCGCAGTTAACCGACCTATCACCCTTTGAAGATGCGTTGGATCGGGTGCTGCTGTTGATCGATCAATTGGCAGAGGCGGGTATTCAGCTGCACCATATTGATGTGGGGGGTGGGCTTGGTATTGACTATCAGGATGATAACC
>DUYW01000073.1 GCA_013349825.1 Gammaproteobacteria bacterium
TTATCACCACTCATTGTAACCAATGGGGGCCAGACACGCTTCTAATTTTGGCCTGTGTAGCCTGTAATTCAACTCAGTTGGGGAGTTTTGCAATTACCTCTTAAGAATCAGATTAATCATCTCGTCAGTATGAGACATGGCATAGGTCCACCCCTTAAGAGTAGCCTGCCTGAACCTTTCCACCCGGGCAGGGTGGTTGATGACTTCCTGTTCAGTGGTAACCAAAATATCGTCGTAAAAGTCGATCCCATATCGACTCGGTAGAAGATAGTGGTAACCAATACCCAAGGCCTTAAGCTGATAACCTTGATCGGTGACATAGGCATCGAAAGCATCCGTCTTTCCCTCCACCAGATCCAACGGGTTATAACTGGTATCTTGTCGAATGTAATCATCCGAAGTGAGGCCAGCCTGTTTCAGCATCGCCATAATTGAGGCATCTTTGACCCCCAGATCTAACATGATGCGCTTACCAATCAAGTCTTCCGGTTTGGTGATACCTGACTTTTCCGTTACCAGTAGAGAGAGAGGACTATGCTGTGAGATTGCGGCCAAGGCGACTAATGGCGCGCCCTCGGCACGATGTACGGCAACACTACTTCCTGTAATGGCATATTCTGCATCCCCTGCCAATAAAATATCCGTTGGGGTACGGTCCTTAGGGTGCTCCTGCAAAACGACATTGAACCCTGCCTCACGATAGTAACCCTGCTCAATCGCTGCGTAATAACCTGCAAACTGAAACTGGTGCAGCCATTTGAGCTGTAACCGAAGAGTCTCTAACTGCGGCTCTCCCGTCTGTTCTGTGGCCGCTACTGTTGTTGAGAGGGTTGCGACCAAAAAACTTACAAGGATTAAGACTCCGGGAACATTGTGCATATAAGAATTGAATTTTCTCATTCGTAGTACAGAATTTTTTATGAAGACCATTTAGCATCCTACATAGACTCAGCCCATAAGTACAGAAGCCAGAGTGACTATAGTGTTGTACAAATTCATGTACTCCCCCCCCATTATCCCAGCTTTCCCCCTGCAAAAAGGAAGAAAGGAAGAAAGGAAGGAGATTGATTTATCATGGATCAGAATAGTAGTGTTGATAGATAAAAAGAAGTGATCCCACACCACCCAACAGAGAGAACANGAGGACGCTGCTTTGAATACCCCACCACTCCGCGATCACCCCTGAACTAAGACTCCCCATTGGAGCCATACCTACAAAGATCATCGAGAAGAGTGACATCACTCTGCCTCTCATCTGATCCTCTACCAGCACCTGAATATAAGCGTTAGTTGATGCGACAACCGTGGTAATTGAAAATCCAGCGACGAATAGAATAACCAGAGAGAGGGACGCCTCTTCACTACGGCTGAAGAGCCAGAGCGCCAACGCTCCGACAAGTCCACCCCAACCCACTGCGGGGGCCAACTCTGTACCACCACGTTTGCGAGCTAGGTTGAGCGCACCTATAAAAGAGCCTCCCCCTGCTGCAGAGAGCAGCCAACCCAAGGTATCGCTCCCACCTTCATATTGTTGGTCCACAAAAACCGGCATCAAGACCACAAAGGCGGTCCCCATCATGCTGATCAAACCTACATGGATCAATGCGGGGCGTATCTGTCGATGTGTCCAAACATAGTGCAATCCCGCCTTTAGTGCACTCAACTTACTCTCTGCCTGACGTGCCGTAGTACTCTGCGGTGACAGTTTCATCCCCCACAACAGATAGAGTAACAGGAGATAACTGAACCCATTGATCATAAACAGCACCCCCTCTTCCCACTGTAGCAGTAACAAGCCAGCAATCGCCGGTCCGATAAAACGGGCCATATTGAAGACACTGGAGTTGAGACCCACTGCATTAGAGAGCATCTCTTTTGGCACAAGGTCGGATAGAAAGGATTGCCGTACCGGCATATCAACTGCTTGCGTAGTACCGATCAATGCTGCAATCAGAAAGATCTGCCACAGAACAATCTCTCCACTCAGTGCTAACCCTGCCAGGATGAAGGTCAAAACCATTGCACTCCCTTGAGAGACAAGCAGCAGCCGTCTTCGAGAGAAGTGGTCTGCCAATACACCGCTCAAGAGACCAAACAGTAGCACTGGGAAGAGCATTGTAAAATGGACCAACCCCAGCATCAGGCTGGATTGAGTCATGTTGTAGACCAGCCATGATTGTGTAACGCTGGCAATCTGTGAACCATGCAGTGAAACCAGCTGCCCCAACAAGTAGCGTCGATAGTTTCTGTTCTGTAACGAACGGGTTATATCACGCCACATTACGTACAACTTTCCGCAACCAGTGGCGATCCAGTTTTCCGCTCACCGTCCGCTGCAACTGCTCAACTACAATAAACCTTCGTGGGCGCAAATGAGAAGGCATCTGTTCTCGAACCCACTGCTTAACAGCATCATCCAGTGGCTGTTCAAACACCGCAACAATCAATGCACCCCACTCTCTGTCGGGGCACCCCGCAACACCCACACTATCAACCCAGGGGCAAGCCTGTAGCCTTTGCTCAACCTCAACCGGGTCAATACAGATTCCAGCTGAGAGAATCTGGTCATCCAGCCGCCCATGAATATGTAGATGACCACGTTGATCAATGGCACCTGCATCTCCACTCACAATTTCTCTCGTTTCACCAGCAAATAGCTGTTCACTACGAATTCGGACCTCTCCCTCTCCTCCTATTGTGAGAGACACACCCGGCAAGGGTTTCCCGACATCATGCTCATCCCAACTACCTATATTGTTGACATCTAATCGTAACATCGTGATACGCGAAGCTGTCTCTGTCATGCCGTAGGAGACAACAATAGGCCACCCCGCTTTTACTGCCTGCAGTGCCAACGATTTAGGCAGACGATCTCCCCCCATCAGTACTGTACGCAAGGTAGCTGGAGGCGGTCCATCAGCAAAGTGGTGAAGCAGTTTTGAGAGCATTACGGGAACCAGCGAGAGATGGGTAACTGCATACCTCATACAATCTTGCTCAATTCTCTGTGGGTCGAATGAGCCATGTAGTAACATGGTTGCACCAGCCAATTCACAACGGTAACGGATTGCAAGGCCACCTATCTGATATTGCGGCAGGCAATTGAGCCAGCAATCTCCTGCATGAAGCGCTTCCATCTTTTGCCCGATCCGCGCGCTGGCATACAGTGTTTCATAGGAGAGCACCACCGTTTTCGGTATACCTTCCGTTCCACTGGTTTCAAGAATAATGGAAGGTTTCTCCACTGAGGGCGATTGAACCTGTTGCCGAAGTCGCTCCAGTGTCCCCATCTATTTTTTTCCAATATGGATACAGGCAATCCCAAAGCTGAGATTTTGATAGTGTACGGTCGAGAAACCTGCCGTCTCAATCAGCACCTTCATCTCCTCCTGATCCGGAAAACGACGAATCGACTCCACCAGATAGGTGTACGCAATCGGTGCTTTGGCGATCCATGCCCCGAGTCGGGGAATAATGTAGAACGAGTGGAAGTCATAAAACGGTTTGAGCCACCATGCCGGACGAGAAAACTCTAGACAGTAGAAACGCCCCCCCGGTTTCAATACCCGAACAATCTCCCGTAGTGTCTGTTCCATATCTGTCGTATTGCGAATACCAAAGGAGATGGTAAGCCGGTCCACCGAACTGTCTTCGAGCGGAATCGACTCACCTGCGCCCACCCGGAACTCCACATTGGTGAGGTTTCGCTTTCTCCCTTCAGCCATCATCGCTTCGCTAGGATCAATCACCAGAACATGACACCCTTTTGCCGCCATGTTCCTGGCAATATCTCCTGTTCCACCCGCAAGGTCAACCACCAACTCTTGAGGCTTCGGCTCCACTTTATGCACAAATCTCCGCTTCCAGATGCGGTGAATTCCGAAGCTCATCACATCATTCATCAGATCATAACGCGGGGCAACGGCTTCAAATACCGCACGAATCTTCTCTTCACGCTCGCTGGAGTCCACTTCACTGAACCCAAACGTCTGAGAGAGCTGCTCTCCCCTATTCTGAGGTGTAGGTGCATCCATTAGCGCAACAACCCGGTTAAGTCAGACAGGGTGCGATGCACTCCGTGGCAACGGGCACACACCACAACACCCAGTTCACCCAGTTTCCTGCCAATACCCTGCCGGTCCCCCTGCAATTTTTCTGACAACTCATCAAACAGTGCTGTTGTGTCAGCACCCAAAATCCGGGATTTAGTGATCTCATCCTTATGACAGCTTGCACAACTACTCCCCAGATCTCTCATTCTCTGTGCAAAACGCTGTAGGTGGTCCGCTGCAGCTTCCAAACGCTGATCATCCACTGCAATCTTGAAGCCGTTCATCGAATGGGTCACACTGTTCATTGCATCCTTGAAGCTCACCTCCTCAAGCGTCTCGCTATCCTCCACCACAACCTGATCAAACTTGGGCGCACGATAGAGAGCAGCAGTCACTGCGCGATAATCCTGGTGGCAAGAGCGGCAGGTCATTCCCAACTTACCCAGCGCAGTGCTCACTTCACTCCATTGTCGTTTAGTAACTGCCTGTTCCAGTCGATCTGCCCACTGAGGTTCCACCTCATCTGCCCACTGCGGAACCATCTCTGCAATACTGCGATATTGGGTGAGGAATTTTGCACTCCACTTATCGAGTCTCTCGCCATCTTCCAATGCTGCATACTCCTCAATCGCCTGCATCGAACGACGCAGAGTAAACATTGTATGGAGCCACACCTGCCGCTTGTTCTGAGGTTTATACCACTGTGCAATGGATTCTGGAGGAAGGTTAAGAGAGTGCTCCTGCTCTGCCTGTGCAATACCCCCCCCTCCCATCCACAACAACATCGCTACAGACAGTAGCTGAGACACCATACGTATGGTCATAGATAGACTCCTAACATAAATAATCCGCCAAACAGTAACTGCAACTGTGCTGTCTGCTCCAGTAGCCGATTCAACCCACGCCCATGTGGTGTTCGATAAATCGACCACCCCAGATAGAGCGCAAACGGAAGTGCCAGCAGCTCTATCCACAGCAGGTTTGGATAGAGCTGCGGGTGCCCCATCCCTACCACCAACACAAAGGGTAACAGAATCAATAACAGATAGAGGCGGCGGGTCGCTGTTTTACCCAGACAGACTGCCAGGGTATGCTTTCCAACAGGCTGATCGGTCTCAATATCCCGATAGTTATTAACCACCAATACAGCCGCAGCAATCGATCCAATTGCGCTACCCGACCAGAGAGCCATAACACTCCAGCTCTCCAACAGTATCCAGACTGTACCCACCACTGCAATTACCCCAAAAAAGAGAAATACAAAAAACTCTCCCATTAAGGTATAGGCAATCGGGTATCGACCTGCAGTATAGCCAAGGCCTGAGGCTATTGAGAGTAGCCCGATCAGCAGAATCGGCACCCCGCCCACCTGTATCAGATAAATTCCTGCCAACAGTGCCAGACCAAAGCTGATGTAGGCTGCGCGCTGCACTACACGTACAGCCAACCACCCTTCTGCCACTGCCCGTTTAGGGCCGAGTCGGCCAGGAGTATCTGCACCACGTAGTGCATCCCCTGCATCGTTATAAAGATTGGTGCCCACCTGAATCAGCACTGCTGCTATTAAAATCACCAGCAAATGAAGCATTTCAATGCTCCCTCCCTCTACATAGGCAATAACTCCACCCACGGCAACAGGGACCACTGCCATAGAGAGTGTTTTAGGGCGAATCGCCAGCCACCAGGGGTTATTCATCACAGGGGTTTCCATCAATGTAGGTACTCAAAAAAAGAGGGGGGGAAATGTACATCATGTTCTTGATCTCAATCACACATAAAGGTCCCCTCATTTGATACCATTCGCCGCAAATGAACCGTATATCATCCACTCTGATTTTTATCCTGTTTTTCACTACATTGCCCTCGTCAGTGTTCGCAGTCAGTGATGTGCAGTTCAAGACTGTACGCTCTCTGGGGGAACTCAATGGCGCAGCCCTTAACTGTAAGTATATTGATGAAACTCGGCGCATGAAGCGTTCATTGGTCTCTACGGTACCCCAGTTACGGGTTATTGGACAAGCCTTTGATCAGTCTACCAACAGCGCCTTTCTAACCATGATCAAATCAGAGCAACCTTGCCCTGATGAGTACTCACTCTCTCGGCAGGTCGACCAGGCCATACAACAGCTGGAGCAGGCGTTTACCTCGCCTCCATCGATATTGCCACCCAAACCTTGACTGAACACAGTCAATCCACTCTATACAATTTAAGCTGATCAAACCATGATCTACAACCGATTCGTCACCTTTTTACTACTGGTTATCTTTTCAATACAGAGCCAGAGTGCTGAACCATTGGATGTGGTAACCACCATTAAGCCCATCCACTCCATTCTCTCCGGTCTGATGGTGGGTACGACTCCCCCAACCCTGCTGATTGATGGGCAACAGACCCCATACCGTTACCAACTCAGCCCACAACAGCAGAATAAAATTCTGCAAGCTGATCTGGTAGTCTGGGTCGGCCCGGAGCTGGAGACCTTCATGAGTGCTCCATTACAGCAGTTGACGAGCAAGACCACTGTACTTACATTGCTGGATAACGAAGAGATCAAGGTATTACCGTCACGCTGGAATGAAAATAAACGTGACCCCTTCTTCTGGCTCGATAGCCGCAACGTCATCATTCTGGCTGATGAGCTGGCTCGCGCATTGATGCGCATAGATCCCGACAGGAGACATCTATACGAGCGTAACCGTCACCAGCTCTTAACTCGCTTGGCAAAACTGGATCGGCGTCTGGAATATGGGTATCGCGGCCTGAAGAGCGGCATCGGCATGGCCTATTACGACACTCTTCAGTACTTTGAGCAAGCCTACGCACTCAAAATTCGTGGTGTTGTAACCCAGTCCCCCCAAACGGCTGTGAGCGGGCGCTCACTGCTAGAGAATCGAGCAAAACTGACGAGTGGAAACTATAGTTGTCTACTCACTGAGCAGCAATTCGAGGTTGACCAGCTCTCACTTCTGACACAGGGAGTTTCCCTTAACATCACCCCGCTAGATAGTTTTGGCAGTACCCTGGAACCCGGTGTTGATCTCTATTTCTCTTTGATGGAGCATAATACCAACGCTATCAAACAGTGCCTGCAATTTGAGAACAGTCCTCACAACCTTCTGCAAACAGATAATCAAGTCTCGAAAAGTAGTGGAATTGGGGGAAAATTCATGCTGCGCGATCACCACGGTAAGCTCATTACAGATCAGGATCTACTGGGTAAGTTCCAACTAATCTATTTTGGCTATACCTTTTGCCCCGATGTTTGCCCTACTTCACTGATCACGCTCTCCTCGGCACTCAAACAATTAGGAGAGAAGGCCCGATTGATTCAGCCCTACTTCATCACAGTTGACCCAGTACGGGATACCCCGGAGGTGTTGAGTACCTATGTTGACTACTTTCACCCCTCGTTGATTGGTTTAACCGGCACTCAAGCTATGGTAGATCGTGTCACTCAACTCTATCGGGTAAAATTTGAAAAGGTGGAAGATCCGGACCGTGATCCAGACCAATATATCATTAACCACTCCTCAGGCCTCTATCTGATGGCACCTGACGGGGCTTTCATTACCAAGTTTGCACACGGTATCTCACCCGCCGAGGTCACTTCTCGAATACAAAGCATCATACAATAGCGCAGAAAATCTGCCTTTTTTTCACGGGTATTTACATTCTCCCCCATAAAAGGGGACTATAGACCTCATGAACAGACCTGTAACAACCGTGATTGATCTCCGTGGACTCGACTGCCCCAAACCTTTTCAGAAGGCAACTGCAGAAGCTATGATGCTCTCTCCTGGTGAGACGATTCTATTACAGATTGGCATCTATCCCCAGCCGCTGCTCGACTACCTAGAGCAGCACAATTTCAGTTTCGAAGCTGAATCAACAACAGAAGGGGAGTTTTTAATTTACATAACGGCACAAGAGGACTCAATACAGCTCTCTACTACCATCGTTCAACCGCCACAGTCCTAAATTTATTCTCATTTAAAATCAGGGTTTTTCCAACCCACAGGGGCAACATCTTCAGCGGGCGGTTTAATTCTAGAGATGTAGTCTGCCAGAATCACCAGATCATTCTCTTTCAGCTTCCCAAGCCGTCTTGCCATCTCAGGATTTGCATTACGACGTTTTCCATCTCGAATCCAGCGTAGTTGACGCAGTAGGTAGGCGTAGTGTTGTCCGTGAAGGCGGGGGAAGAAACGCTTTTTATCCCCTTGTCCATTACTACCATGGCACTCCGCACACTTTCGAAAATAGAGTTTCTCAGCTCTACCCAATCGTTCTCCGGCTCCAACACCGGGGGTTGGTGTCATCGGTAGTGTCTGAATGTAAGCCGTCACATCTGCAATTGCCTGAGCCCCCCCCATAACTTTCTCTTGAGCGATCACCAGCATGGACGGATTATCCCGATTGCCGGCACGAATGTCAGAAATCTGCTTGATAATCACACTGCTGTGCTGCCCGGCAAGCTGGGGATAACTACCATCTATAACCCCCCACGACTCTGTAAGGTGGCATACCACACAGAGTTTAAATACCTGCTTGCCTGCCTCAATATTTGGGGTTGCCGCCATTGCTGCAGTCAACTCATCATCTAATGGTGCATCCGCAGTCGCAAAAAATGGAAGTAGCAACAATCCACCAAACAACACTGAGCGTTCCCTGCTTCCCACCTTCATATCTTCCCTATTTCTGTTCTTGTGACTGGAGGTATTTGCCCAACTCCTTGTCTGTGTGGGTAATATGGTTGATCAGCCATAATTTAAGGTAACGATAGACCTCCATACAGACATCCTCTTCACAGTTAGGGCGCTCATTAATTTTCTTGGCAAACGTTTCTACCTGTTCAATCATTTGTCGATGTTGATCAAGATGAGCCTCAAGGTCCGGGTAGTTACTCTCTTTCATCAACCCCTCTTCACGCTCAAAATGGTATTTGGTATAGTCGATCAACTCACCGATCACACTCTGAACATAACTCTCTCCCATATTGAAATTAGCAGCACTGACAACCTGATTCAGTAGCCCAACTAACTTCTGATGGTCGTGATCAATTAGCTTCACCCCGACCTCATACTGAGCACTCCAATCAATATACTCCTTGCGAATATTACGCTCATGCATATAGGGGATAATCGCCAAAGAAGCGAGCACAATCCAGGGCACTGGATTATCGAGTCCAAATAGAAACCCAAGAAATATTGTGACCAAGGCGACAATAATCAGGAAAAATAGTCCAAATACTGAATAGCTTTTTTTCATTGAGTCTATACCTTTGAGAGGAAGTCAGTCTTACTTGCAAGAATAGTGTACCGATGCAGCACCGATCAGCGATTTGATTTGCATCAATCCCTTAACAAACTGTACTGAAATCGCTACACTTCACAAACTCTGTTTGCTCTCATCCTATAATAAAGTGCCCATAACATGCCACTATCCTCTGTATTCGAACGGGAAATTCGTCGCTCCCCCCTCTTTTCATCCATCAACAGTGAGGTTATCAACGATATTTTCAGCTCTTCCGAGCTAATCCGTAAAAGCCAGCACGAATCTCTCTTCTCTCAAGGGGACAACGCAGAACATTTCTATATCTTGCGTACCGGTTCAGTACGGCTTTTTCTACTGGCCCCCGATGGCAGTGAAAAAACTATTAATATTCTACAGCCTGGAAACTCCTTTGCTGAAGCCGTAATGTTTATGAAGAGTAACTCCTACCCAGTCAACAGCCAATTTCTGGAAGATGGTGAAGTCTTCTCTTTTCATAACAAAACCTATCTCAATATCCTCAAAAGCAACCCGGATATCTCCCTGTGGATCATGGCTGATCTCAGTCGCCAGTTACAGGATCGTGTCTCTGAAATAGGGGATCTTTGCCTCAATAGCGCCACCAGCCGACTCATCAACTACCTGCTCTCTTTCATTCCCGCAGATCAACAAGAGTCCATTGAATTCCATCTTCCAACACAAAAAAGTGTGATTGCCTCCCGCCTATCCATTCAACGCGAAACCTTCTCTCGAATTCTCGGCAAGCTAAAGAAGGAGGAGATGATTGAAGTACATGGTAATAATATCCGCATCCTCGACCCGCAACAGATGCGTGATGCCTTGATGGAGTAAGCCACTCCACACCGTTGGTTAAGGGGTACCTTTAAAGTTCAACCTCTATTCGCCCACTCATTTCAGGGTGAGGACCACAAAGATAGGCATAGTAGCCCGCCTCTGTAAAAGTGTGGTTCCAACGATCTCCGGGAAAGAGGTAGCCTGAATCCAATTTTGCATCCGTAGAACCTTCTCGATGAAGAATTACTGAGTGATACTGTCTACGCTCCAGATTGGTCCAATGCACAGTGTCACCCCGCTGAATCGTTACCACTTGAGGGTGGTATTGATATTTGGATATCTCCACCTCAATAACCTCAGCTGAGACAGTCCAGGATAAGCTACTCAAAAAAAGACCTCTCAGAACTTGCCTGAGAGGTCTCATAAGGGGATATAACAAATTCATTCACCCATTATACATACTTACAGTGCTTACCATTTCACAGCATTAATCTCTGCTTTAGGATCATCCAGCCCCAATTTATAACCAATGGAGACATGGTGATAACGACCATTGCTATAGTCATCGTGAATTGCAAAACCGAAGTTATAGAGCTGTCCGGACTCTAGCGGAAGGTCACCTACTTCTCCTGAGTTGAGCTTACGCTTCATCACAACAGTCCACATTCCATTCACATACTCTGAGGTAAATGCGGTACCTTCGATACTGCCATCCATGATACGATCTTTGAGAATATAGCCATCTTCTACAGTGCCGTCTGCTTTGAAGCGAACCAGGTCCATGAACTTTTGTGCTTCAAGTGCTGCCTGAATCTCATCATCACCACGAAGCTTGTCCCAACCTCCACGTTTCTTACCGCGTCTCCCTTTAACCTCAATTTTTGTACGTGACTCCTTGATGTATTTAACCACCTCTTGACCATCAGGCTTGTGAGGCATCCCGTTTGCATCATGGTGGCAGGTACCCCAGCAGCCAGCACGATCTGCATACTCTACCTTATCGGTAGCAAACATCATTGCTAACTTAATCTGGTTCTTCTCATCCATCCGCGAACCCTCTGCGACCGGCGTCCCACCATCACTCCACTGAAAATGGAGGTAGAGATCTTCACCATCATGTGCAGCCTTAACCGTTACCGGTATACCACCACGCTTGCCCACAACAGGAGTAGGCTCTCCTACACTTTTATGAGTTCCACCAACGATACGTCCGCCCATATCTTTGGCCTCTTTATCGTGACAAGTAAAGCAACGATCCCCTCCCTTAATGAGAGGCAGAGCGCCCCCATGATCTCTACCATTTAATGTCCACTCCATTGATGCCTGCCCTGGATAGATCAGTGCAATTTTACGCCCCTCTATAGCATCCCAACGCGGATCAAAATCTGCCGCCCCTGCTGCCAATGTTAGGTCTGCTGCCCCACCATTCCTGGCTGTCATCCCTTTAACCATGCCAGACGCCATCACTGCTGCAGCCTGCTTGATCTCTGCCTCACGCTCAGCAGCTGCCACAGCCTCTTGTACCAACTTCTCCTGAGCCCTTTTCTCAGCCAACTCTGGTGCTACATCCCTCAACTCAAATAACTTTTGATCGGGACGTGCCAACATAGGGTCTGGTGCTTCCAGCTGCTCCAACTCTTCATCATCCAGTAAGTCGCGCACCCCTTTATGGGCAATTCCCTTATGGCAGTCAATACAGGTCTGCCCGGTACGCAATGCATTGGCGTGTTGATTCTGTGCACGTGGCTTCTGACTATCCTTATTCATCGCAGTAAAGTTGTGACAGTTGCGACACTCACGAGAATCTGTCTCTTTCATCGCATGCCAAACATTGGTCGCTAGTTTGAGGCGCTTAGCATCAAATTTTTCAGGCGTATCAATGGAGCCGAGTACCTTATGCAGCACCTCATTACTCGCCTGAATCTTACGCCTTATCTTATGAAGCCATGGATCTGGCACATGGCAATCTGAACAGGAAGCACGAACACCAGTACGATTTGCGTAGTGGATCGTCTTGCGATACTCCTGATACACATTATCTTCCATCTCATGACAGGAGATACAGAACTCCATCGTGTTGGTCGCTTCCATCGCGGTGTTAAACCCACCCCAGAAGATGATACCGAAGAGGGCAAATAGCAGACCACCACCCAAGCTGGTATTGAACACCATACGACGTGAGAACATCACTCGCATTCTCTCTCTGTAGCTGGGTCTTTCCGGAATAGACATAGAGTTCTCCGTCTTTGTGCTGTCACTATTGCGTGAGATTTTTACAAAACCGTAAACCAACTTCCTTGATTCGGATCACGGCTTTGGAAAAAAGACACTAAAAAAATGCTGGCCCCGTCAAGGGCCAGCGCTTCACATCTCGGTATTAGGTGACGTGATTAGTTCGGTTATAAACATTGAACTTACCCGTTGGTGTCGTCAGACCTTTAATACGTGTCTTCTCTTCCAACGTCTTCGCATCATAGATTACGATTTCACCAGTAGGGTTCTTGTTATCTGA
>DUYW01000074.1 GCA_013349825.1 Gammaproteobacteria bacterium
TGCCGAAGCGGTATTGGGTATTGAGATGGGTTCAGATATGCAAGATATCGGCTTAACGATCCACCCCCACCCAACGCTGTCAGAGACACTTTGCTTTGCAGCAGAGATGGCAGAGGGGACGATTACGGATCTCCTTCCTCCCAAAAAGAGGTAAGCTACGATTCGATTGAAAAGAGAATCGGGTTAGAAGGGGAGGCCATGTCCAAAAGAGGTCATCCCCAGCAGCATGGGGAATGAGAGCGCCGTATTGGTTCTGGAAGCCATTAGGGCAACCACTTTGGCCTTTGCGATCTCCTCCGGGCTAGCCTCTTTGAGGCCGAGGATCTTCTGCTGGTTTGGCCAGATCAGTACCCATACATTGATGAGCATAATGGTTCCAAGCCAGGCACCCATACCAATCACCTGCCACCCTTCAGCAAAGGTAAAGGCTCCGTGCAGCCCACCCATATGTTGAAGTGCGCCAACACCTGTGATCCAGGTGAGCACGGCTGCCCAGCGGAACCAGAATAGTGCTCTGGGTGCGATGTATTTGTTGATTGCAGCGGGGCCGGGGTCGCCATCTGCAAGCGCGGCACCGACTGCGGGAATCTGAATGCCGTTAAAGTAGTAGAGAAGTCCGACCCATGCGATACCAACAATAGCGTGGAGCCAGACATTGATCTCTAGCGGGTTGACTGCATAGGTTATTACGCCGTTTGCGTCAGGCGTTTTGAGTAGTACTGCAATAATCAGTGCCAGTATAACCCCCGTGATAACCGTTCCTGTTCGACTCTGAAGCGGATTAACCATTATTATTCTCCTAAACATTTAACATAGTAAATCTGTCAAGTATTATAGGTCGAGTTCGCTGGAATGGCAACACCCTCCTCAAACGGGGGGGTGTTGCATCACTTTCATCTAAGAAGTCAGGGGGAACCTCTGTAAAACGGTATTGAGGCTTATTTGGAGATGGGGCGGTACTTGATGCGATGAGGTTGATCGGCATCAGCACCCAGGCGTCGCTTGCGGTCTTTCTCATAGTCTGCATAGTTGCCCTCAAACCAGACCACTGTGCTGTCCCCTTCAAAGGCGAGCATATGGGTGGCGATACGGTCGAGGAACCAGCGGTCATGGGAGATGACGACGGCACAACCGGGGAAGGAGAGGAGGGCCTCTTCCAGAGCGCGTAAAGTCTCCACATCAAGGTCATTGGTGGGCTCATCCAACAGTAACAGATTGCCGCCACTCTGTAGCAGCTTGGCGAGATGGACACGGTTACGCTCACCACCAGAAAGGTCGCCTACCCGTTTCTGCTGGTCACCGCCGCGAAAGTTGAAACGAGAGACATAGGCTCGTGAGTTGGTCTCATAACTGCCGACACGTAAAACCTCCTGCCCCCCCGAAATCGCCTCCCACACAGTCTGGTTGGCATTGAGATCGTCGCGGTTCTGGTCTACATAGGAGAGCTTGACAGTTTCGCCCACCTTGAGTTCACCGGCATCAGGCTGTTCCTGATCGACCAGCATACGGAACAGGGTGGTCTTGCCTGCCCCGTTGGGACCGATAATACCGACAATGCCCCCCGGAGGCAGATTGAAGTTGAGGTCATCCACCAACAGGCGGTCTCCAAATCCTTTACGTATACTGGTGCCTTCAATGACCAGATCACCCATGCGGGGGCCTGGCGGGATAAAGATTTCATGGGTCTCATTACGTGCCTGATTCTCCTGTGATGAGAGTTCATTGAAGCGTGCAATACGAGCCTTACTCTTGGAGTGGCGGCCTTTGGCGTTGGAGCGTATCCACTCCAGCTCCTCTTTCATGGTCTTCTGGCGTGCGCTCTCCTGTTTCTCTTCAATCTGCAGTCGGTTCTGCTTCTGCTCCAGCCAGGAGGAGTAGTTGCCCTCCCAGGGGATGCCGCGTCCGCGATCAAGCTCCAGAATCCATCCGGCTACATTATCGAGGAAGTAGCGATCATGGGTGATTGCAACCACAGTACCGGGGAAGTCATGCAGAAAGCGTTCTAACCATGCGATGGATTCGGCGTCCAGATGGTTGGTTGGCTCATCCAGTAGCAACATATCCGGGTTGGAGAGCAGTAAACGGCAGAGGGCGACACGGCGCACTTCACCACCAGAGAGCTTAGTGACATCGGCCTCCCATGGGGGCAGACGCAAGGCATCGGCAGCTATTTCCAGTTTACGATCCAGCTCCCAGGCACCGGCGGCATCGATTTTATCCTGTAAGTCGGCCTGCTCAGCCAGTAGTGCATCAAAGTCAGCGTCAGGATCTGCAAATTGAGCACTGACCTCATTGAAGCGGTCAACCAGCCCCTTGGTTTCAGAGAGGCCCTCTTCGACATTACCACGCACATCCTTTTCGGGATTCAGGTGTGGCTCCTGAGGGAGATAACCGATCTTGATTCCAGCTTGAGGGCGAGCCTCGCCTTCGATCTCACTATCCAGTCCGGCCATAATTTTGAGCAGTGTTGATTTGCCTGCACCATTGAGGCCGAGAACACCGATTTTGGCGCCGGGGAAAAATGAGAGTGAGATATCTTTAAGAATTTCGCGACCGCCGGGAACAATCTTTCCGACGCGGTTCATGGTATAGATGAATTGAGCCATCTGAGCTCCTTGAGGTGGAATCAGTCAGGCTGCAGAGTATACCTAAAAGTGGGGGTGCACGTCCCTGTGCGTAATCGGTCATCCTTGAACTGTGCGCAGTATATTATTAAATGCTAAAATTGTCAATTATTAAAAACAATAAAAACTTTAATCCCCCTATTGTAACGAGAGTCGTTAATTACCCACTGTTTTGGTATGATATTAGCTGGACTATGAAATGAGACTGAGTGGATGAGACCAGCACAACTAATTGCGATTTTGGAACGAGAGTACAGCAGTGCGGCATCGGGGCATCACACCCCTGTAATGTTGTGGGGGCCACCCGGAGTGGGGAAATCAGATATGGTTTCTCAGATTGCATCGGTGGGGGAGGGGAGTGTGATTGATATCCGTCTCTCACAGATGGAGCCGAGTGATCTGCGTGGTATCCCGTTTCATCAAGAAGGTTTGGTTGAATGGTCAATACCGGCCTTGTTACCGGACCTGGAGCGTCATGGAGAGCACGGAATTCTGTTTCTAGATGAGATTACCTCAGCACCACCGACGGTCTCTGCTGCAGCCTATCAACTGATTCTTGATCGCCGTTTGGGGGAGTATCAGGTGCCGGATGGTTGGGCGATATTTGCGGCAGGCAATCGGCAGGGAGATCGCGGTGTTACCTATACCATGCCTGCACCATTGGCAAACCGGTTCTCTCACTATGAGGTGGAGGTGCATCTGGATGACTGGGTTTCCTGGGCCTGGGATCACGGGATTGATGAGCGGGTCATCGCTTTTCTCCGTTTCCGCCCTGAGCTGTTGTTTGATTTTGATCCTGCCCACAATCCGGTGGCCTTCCCAACCCCTCGCTCCTGGGAGTTTGCCCACAGGGCACTGCATAAGTTTGGTGCAGAGGATCAGCTACTGAGGGGGGCATTGCAGGGGTGTGTAGGAAATGCTGCTGGAATTGAGTTGGCCGCTTTTATCGATAACCTGCATAACTTGCCGGACCTGGATCAGATCTTGTCGGGAAAAGGGGGTGAGATACCCAAAGAGATTGATCTACAGTATGCGGTGGCAACAGCCTTGGTGGGGCGTGCAATCAAGATGAAAGAGGCCCCTCAATTGAGTGAGGCGCTGGGCTATATTCTGGAGTATGCCAACCACTTTCCACAGCGGGAGATGGGGGTGATGCTGGTCTCAGACCTCCACCGTGCGATTGGAGAGAAGCTGTTTGCCGTACCGCAATTTGGGGAGTGGGCCAAGGCCATTGCAGATGTGATGTTGTATGAGTGATGATGTTGTTGATACTAGGCTCAGTGCAGCACGTACCCGACTGATTCTGGAGCGCCCCTTTCTGGGGGCGTTGGTGCTTCGGTTGCCACTGGTAGAGGCTGATGCCTCCTGGTGTAAAACAACGGCAACTGATGCCCGGGCGATCTATTTCAACCCAGACTACATTGCGGAACTGAATACCAGGCAGACCCAATTTATGTTGGCGCATGATGCACTGCACTGTGCGCTATCCCATTTTGCACGACGCCAACATCGCAATAAACACCGTTGGGATGTGGCTTGTGATTTTGCAATTAATGCGATGCTGATTGGAGAGGGGATGCAAGCACCCGCAAATGTGCTCTATCTGAAGCACTTTGTGGGCATGACCGCAGAGGAGATCTATCCGATGTTGGATGAGGATGAGGATCGGGAGCCGGTCGATCAGCACCTCTATGATGATTATGATGAGAACTCCGAGAGTTCCAATTCAGAGCAGCAGGAGTCGGATCAAAGTGAATCAGGGGGTGATGCACCATCCAAACGCCAGCAAGGGGGGCATACACCAGGTCGTGAGCGCCAGCAATCGACCACAAACCGGGGTGCCAGCCGCCCTCCGCCCTTGAGTGAGGGAGAGCGACAAGGGCTGGAGACCCAGTGGCAGCAACATCTGGCAGGGGCGGCACAGACGGCACTGCAGGCGGGTAAGCTGGACGGTGCAATGGCACGTTTGGTAGACCATTTTCTACAGCCACAACTGCCGTGGAGAATGTTGTTGGCGCGCTATATGACCTCATCGGCCCGGGATGACTATAGCTATATTCGCCCCTCTTCCCGCCGTGGCTCCGGTGCTATTTTTCCGGCACTGCGCAGTAGTGAGGTCAATGTAGTGGCCGCAGTGGATACCAGTGGTTCGATCAGCATGACCGAGATTCAGGAGTTTGTCTCAGAAGTGGATGGTCTGAAAGGGCAGGTGCGTGCGGCAGTTACGTTGGTTGCCTGTGACCAGGAGATTGTAGGCAAGCCTCAGCGTTTTGAACCCTGGGAGGAGATGCAGATTGACCTGAAGTCGATTCAAGGGGGGCGGGCAACCCGTTTTATACCAGTTTTTGAGTGGTTGGAAAAACAAGATCGAAAACCGGATCTATTGCTCTATTTTACCGATGCCGAGGGGCAATTTCCTGAAATTGAACCCATGATGCCTGTAGTCTGGTTGATAAAAGGTAAACAGAAGGTGCCCTGGGGGCAGCGGATTCAGCTGAATGGCTGATGGTTAGAGGGTCGTTGTTAGAGGGCCACTATTCAGGAGTGAGTCAAATAGTTACATCACCTGCTGCAAACGGACAGTCTTCTCTCTCAAGTGTTCGGAACGTGAACGTAAACGCTCGATACGACTTTTAAAGGAGCCACTTTTTAAGGGGCCGTTTTTATCTCCACGCCCGGTTGTTGGGCCCTCATTGATAATGACCTCTTTGATTACCTCTTTTTTCACCATAGAGAGGTGTGTGGTGCGAACTTTGGTCCGTGTCATCTGGTCAGAGTCTACTGTGACGAGTTCTGTTGCGTCTGAGGGGGTTAATTCAACCAGCTCTTGATCCAGTGAATCAAAGTCGTGGTTGGAGAAAATGTCACTTTCCAGGAACTCTACATTCTTACCCAGCTCTCCAGCATGGTGAGACATCACCTCGAGAATCTCTTTACATTGGTCGCTGCCATCACAGATGAAGATCAGAGATTCCGCTTCTGTATAGAACTCTGAGAGCAGATCAAGCTCTGCTGAAACATTATCCCCCAGTGAACTCTCCAGATCACTGATATGGATACAGGATTGAGCGTTAGAGTCAGAGAGTGTCTGCAGGTTTGAGTCAATCGCAATGGTACCCACCTGCTCCAGCCCAAGACCAATCAGATGTTCCAGACGGTTGATGCACTGGGTGCCCACGCCAACCATAATAATTTTTTGGTTAGGGTGCTCTTGAGCCCTTAATTTTTCGAGTACAACTTGCGGCTCATAGTCGTTGGGGTCAATTTCCGCAGAGACCTGTTCCTCGCCCTCACTCTGATCATTTGTGGCGGATGTGGCATTGTCGAGAGTCTGCGTAGCTGTGTGTTCAGTTTCACCGGAGATGGGTCTGTCCCAGCTTCTATGGTAAATTTGACGGCTCTCTTCAGCGATATTGATTGCTGCATTGGTCGCAAACAGTAGACCAATACCAACAGGCACAGAGATTGCGATCGCAATATCTTGTGCTGATACGGCATAGATATAGAGTGCAGCAAGCACTATCAATAGTAGTAGTCTAATCATCACGTACTCTCCGTCTTCCCACGGTTCAAATGTCGCGCGCCACCAAACGTTCCTTGTGAGGCATATGGCAGCGTCCATACTACCATATATCGATATTCGTTAATATTGGAAAGTTTTATCTCCTGTTGTTAATTTTTATACGCTCAATTTCACATCAAAGGTAAGGTAGTTATAAATAATAGAGTGTTACTGAACTATTGTTACATTTAAGTAGAGTATATTTTTGTAAGTAAAACCGATTATCCGGTTACGAGTCAAGTGCTAAATTGAGTGAGGGGTTGGTTATAGGGCAGGAGTGGCGGGAATTACTACTGATTTGGGTCATTTTGGGGCTGTAGAGTGGGTATCATAAACAAAGACGAGGAGTCGACTGAGCGCGTCAACAGTGGTTCCATATACAACAAATTACTATTATTAGGGATACTCTTGTTAGAGGTACCCTTAGGAGAATTGAGTGCCACTCTCTAGTGAAGATCAGTTACGCATTCAGGTGATGCTGCATAACTCACCTCAGGCGCTGCGCGTCGATGAAACCCATATGGTGCTCTACGCATTAACCCCGGCCGGAGAGGCCACAATTCCTCTCTCACCCAATGAGCCGAATGATAAGTACTTGAGATCATTGCGTGGGATGCTGTCTGAACACCTGTTGGGTAGCGCAGGTGGATATCCACTCTATCTCAAACGCTGGAGCAGAATGGGGCAGACTGGAGAGCAGCACCTTAAGTCATTTCTACTGTTGGCTGAGCCAGAAGCAGTCTCTGCCGTTGCCAACTCGCCTGATTTGAATCTGGAGTTGGCGCGCAGGGTTTGGTGGGCCGTTACCAATACGGCCCAGCAGGCAGAGCAGGGGCTTCACCTGTTGCACAGTGGTTGTGTCGTTGAGAACAGTCTCGGAGGAGAGATTGCGCAGTTTTTGATGGAGCACCTCCCCTTTTTAACAGAACCTGAAGAGGTGCTACAGACACTTTCAGCAGTCTTGCAAAAGGGGCTGTTAGCGGAACAGCAAGTTGAGAAGATCTGGCAGAGAAGTCAGGCACGTGGTAAAGGGATCTATCAGATTGCTTTTTTGCAGGCACGTCCTCTGGCGTTGCCTGACCAGGCAGCGGCTCACCCAAGAGATCAGCAGTGGCAGAAGCTGCTAGCACCATTGATTGCGGAGAATTGGGTAGCGACACAACTATTGAGAGCCAGCTCTTCTCAAGGGCAGACCTTTATTCAGCATGTCATAGCGCAGCTGTCACAAGTACCGAATGAACTCTCTGCCTATGCACTGATGAATGCAATTGGTGGCTTTTTCAGCGTATCTGAGATACCGCAGTATGGACGAGATCTGAGCCAGGTAGATACGATGGTTAGTGAGCAGTTGGAGAGAGAGGTCTCTACAGCAGTATTGACCCTTGAGCCACAGCTGCAGCCTTATCTAAAGGCGATTTTTATACTGTCCCAGGTTCGG
This sequence comes from Gammaproteobacteria bacterium, assembly GCA_013349825.1. Classification (GTDB taxonomy): domain Bacteria; phylum Pseudomonadota; class Gammaproteobacteria; genus Thiopontia. The sequence continues at coordinate 7,625 of DUYW01000074.1, forward strand.
GAAGAGGTTATTTTTAAGTCGGTGCTCCACAGCGGTTCTGTCGGACGTTCTCTTAGACAAAAACTAACAGTAGAATTTGAGCTGATTCAGGAGCAGCTTGAGCAACTACAACACTAGTACTCCGACAACCAGGAAAATTGAATGTTATTACTGATTTCACCCGCCAAGAAACTTGATTTTGAAGAGCAGTCGCCCAATATCGGGCAGACGGTTCCGGCGCTATTGGATCATGCCCAAGAGCTTGCATCGATCATGAAGAGCAGAAGCATAGCAGACCTTAAAAAGTTGATGAAGTTGAGTGATAATTTGGCACAACTCAATGTAGAGCGATACCAGCAGTGGACAACCGAAACTACAGAGCAGCGTGCAAAGCAGGCAATTCTCGCTTTTCGCGGGGATGTCTATGCCGGGATGGCAGCCACAGCCTTTGAGCAGCAGGATTTTGATTTTGCACAGCAACATCTGCGTATCCTTTCAGGGCTTTATGGTCTGTTACGTCCGCTGGATATGATTCAGCCTCATCGCCTGGAGATGGGAACCCGGCTGGAAAATTCGCGCGGAAAAGATCTTTACGCCTATTGGAAAAGTGAGAATGCACCATTGATCAACCGCGCCGTTAAAGAGGCGGGTGGCCCCATTGTCAACCTAGCATCGAATGAGTATTTCAGCTCAGTAGAGTCCCCGCAACTGGAGTCTCCGGTGGTGACGCCGGTATTTAAAGATGAGAAGAGCGGTGTCTATAAAGTGATCAGTATTTATGCCAAAAAGGCACGCGGCATGATGTGCGATTTTGTGATCCGTAACCGTTTGCAACAGCCGCAGCAGTTGAAGGCGTTTTCTGCGGCGGGTTACCGTTTTTCTGAGCAGGACTCAGATGAGCGGCAGCTACTGTTTCTGAGAAGAGAGCAGGATCGCTGATCAGAAAATCGCTGGTCAGAAAATGGTGAGTCCCTGTTCCGTTGCAACGCCATCAAGAGGGATATCCCAGGGGTTCAGCTCTATTTTTTTTACCTGTTGGAAGCTGTGGGCAACCCCAAGCAGAAAAGGTTTTTTCTGCTTGGTGGGGCCTTTGATATGGCTGAAGGTGCGGTCATAGAATCCGCCCCCCATACCGATCCGGCCCCCGCAGTGATCAAAGGCAACCAGTGGTGTCAAAACCAGATCAAGGCTCCAAACAGGGACGGGCATGGGGGGGAAGAGAGTGGGTTCCAATATTCCATAGCGGTTAGGTTTGAGGGCTGCGCCTTGATGGAGTGGTGCAAACCAGAGTCGGTTACCGTGCAGTTGATTTAACACCGGTAGAAAGCAGTGCTGTTTGTTGTTGAGGATACGGGCAATGACCAGTGCTGGGTCCATCTCACCACCATGGGCAATAAAGCCGGCAATGCGTCGACTACGTTGGAAAACGGGGTGCTGAATCAGGTGTGAAAAGAGCTGCTCAGAATGGGTACGTAACTGGAGCTTGCTGAGAGAGGCTCGCTGGGCCTGGAGTGATTTACGAAGTTCCGCAGTGGTGTTCATGGAATTAGGGTGGTGCCCACCGTGAGTACCGGTCGGGTCAGCGTCCCCGAACCGCAAAGCTCAAGGGGGGGAGCCTGGATTGAAAGTTTAGGCTTTCCGATAAACGGACCTGCGCACGCCTTCAATGAGGTCAGCTCCCGGGGTCGTGATTTAAGGACCAAGGATCGAGTCCCGGTGATCAAATACCACAGTGGGCACCAAAATCTATAAGTCTATAAGTTACGCCTTTTTTTTGATTTATTCAAGCTCTAATTGGCGTCCATTGAAGAGCGCAGATTCGACTCTATCTTTCAGTCGGTTAACTCTGGAACTGAGCAGGCTCTCAGCCTGTTCCCGGGTAGACTTGGACTGTAGCAGCTCATAGGTAAGGTTAATTGCAGCCATTATGGCAATACGATCTTGCCCAATACTCTTCCCTTGTGACTGGATCTCCCGCATCTTTTGATCGACCAGTGCTGCAGATTCAATCAGTGCGGCATGCTCTTCAGGGGGGCAGGCAATCTTGTACTCTTTTTGTAAAACGGTAACAGAGACCGGAATACTACTGCTCATGATTGCTGCTCCAATACCCTGACAGACTCCAGCATGGACTCAACGCTGTGGATGGCAAAGCTGTTTTTCTCTTTCAACAGGTCGCGCTCTGTCCTGGTTTGTTGTAGCTTGATTCGTAACCCCCGGTTCTCTTCACGCAAAGTTGTGCAGAGGGTGATGAGATCATTCATCCGTTGCTCTAACAGGTCAAAATCAGGTTCCCAGCTTGGGGATTGGCTATTCATACTCATAGGAGCGATACTATAGAGGGATCGGTTACTTTGTTCAACTTTGAGTATCTGTCACATAGATGAATAATTTAAGTGTATTCTTGATGGTATTGATAACTTCACTGTAACTAGAGTGGACCGTTATAGTAGGCGGACGCGCTCTATGCCCCTGTTGGAACTGTACTTATGAAACAGAAAATCTCTCTGCTGCTGTTGGTCTCTATGGCTACCCCTCTTTGGGCAAATGATCCGGTTGAATCGAACCTGCCCGATGAGCTGTTATTGGCAATGAATGTCAATGAGGAGATGGCGCTCTTCAACATTATGAATATTCTGGATGTAGAGACCGAAATTGCAACCAAGAGCAAGGTCAACGCAGATTTTGTCCCCGGTATCGTTACCGTACTACGGGGAGAGCAGCTGGAGATGATGGGGGTTGAAGATGTTCATGCGGCACTACAGTATGTGCCGGGGGCAAATCTGGTCTCTAATAACTACGGACGAAAAGGGGTGACCGTGCGAGGCATTGGCGGAGCCTTTGGCTCATCCAACCTCAAGTTGATGCTCAATGGTCATGCNGTGAACGGAAATTTCTCTGTTGCAGCGCCTCATCTAATGAACCTCCCTATTGAGCAGGTGGATCGTATCGAGGTGATTCGTGGGCCGGGTTCAGTATTGTATGGCGAATACGCCTTCAGTGGTGTGGTGAATGTGGTGACCCGTTCGGGTGATAATAGAGGGTTTGTGGGGTATGGTCGTTATGATAGTCCTGTTATGGGGGGGGTAATCAGCCATGAAATCTCTGAAGGTGTTGATTTGAGCTTGAATCTGTCAGCTAAAAAGAGTGGTGGTGCAGAGCATGATTCAGGAGAGTATTTTGTAGGAGATAACCTAATAGGACAAGCAGGGTCTCTCAATACAAAGCGTGAATTTTTTAATAGTTTTATTAATTTGTCGATTGATGAAACGTTGATTGAAATTCATTATATGAAAAATGGAAAGGGTGGTCATTTTGGAATCAGTGACCTGCTTCCTTCAAATTCAGGTGAGATTGTATTGACCGATGAGTTGCTCAAGGTTGATTTAACTCACCCATTTTTGATCTCAGAGCGGCTGAGTGCTGAAGTACAGATAGACTATTCATATGGTGGATTTGATATGGATGATATTCAGGTTTTAGGGGGAGGGTCCTTCCATCGAGGCAATGTCGAGTATCGAGAGGAGAGATACGATGGTAATTTGGAGTTTGTCTGGGAAGGGTTTGAGAGTAACCGCCTGCTCGTTGGAGTACACTTTGCAGATGTCAGTGCGGTTAATTCAGATCAGTTAGTCAACTATGATCCGAACACTTTTGCAGATCTTGGAACCTATCAAACCTATGCCTTAATTGAAAGTGCCAGTCGAACCATCAGTAGCCTCTATCTGCAGGACCAGTATGAGATCAGTGATCGTTTGATGATGACTGTTGGAGGGCGCCTGGATCACTATAGTGATATGGGTAACTCAACCACACCGAGTATTTCAGCCTTATATGAGCTGGATGAAGAGAATATCCTGAAGGCCCAGTATGCAGAGGCATTTCGCCCTCCCTCATTTAATGAACTCTATACAACAAACAACCCGGTTGTAACAGGCAATCTCGGTTTAGAGGGTGAGACAATCAGCACTACGGAAATCAGCCATATTCATAAAGAGGCAGAGCGTTCGCTGCGCAGTACACTGTTCTATTCCGAGTTTAAAAATCTGATCCATAAAGATACCACGACTAAACAATATGAGAATAGTGGAGCAGGCTGGCACCGAGGTATTGAATTGGAAGCAGAGCAGGTGATCAATAGTGATTGGAAGGTAGATGGAAACCTGAGCTGGATTGAGACCGAGGATGAAGAGAAAAGCCATGATCTGGAGGGGGCACCCGATTGGCTGGCCAATCTGAACCTCACGTGGCAGCCACGTTCAGGACAGACTGTGACGGCACATCTTCGCCATGTCGGTGAGCGAAATCGTGATAGTGCTGATACACGCTCCGAATTGGATGGATTCCAAACCCTGGACTTGACGGGGAGTTGGAAGAAAATCTATTCAACCGATTTGAACCTGCGGGCGGGGGTTCGCAATCTGTTGGATGATGCGGTGGTCTATCCGGCTGCGGCAGGGACCTATGCAGCAGATTATCCACAACAGGGACGCACCTGGTGGTTGCGTCTTTCGCGCACCTTCTAAGCCCCATCATTGCGACTGTGTTGTATGAAATGAAGAGACTTCAACGAAAGCGCTGGATGAATGGCTGGTTGTTGGTGATGCTGTTATCGGTAGCGCCTCACACCTTGTCCTATGCAGAAGACGCGATTCCTCGGCGCGTCTTGGTTGGGCTGAATCTGTTTCCCAATATTCTCTCCGTTACAAAAGGGGGGACGGCACAACAGACCGGTTCGGATGAGATTGAGCTGCTGGTGGTTTATCAGAAAGAGGCTAAGCAGGCAAAAGTG
>DUYW01000075.1 GCA_013349825.1 Gammaproteobacteria bacterium
ACTCACTTATCGTGGACAGCGTAAGGTAAAAGTGCCAGATTTTGATTCATCGAAAGACCGCTTTGCAATCGATAAAATTCCGGGAGATAAGACAACGGCAGTTATTATCTATTGTCAGGGAGTTTATTGTTGGAAATCCTACAAGGCTGCGGTAATGCTGCACCGTAAAGGATACAGCAAAGTCTACTGGTATCGGGATGGCTATCCCGGTTGGAAGAAGGCAGGTTACCCTGTAGAGAAATAACCATTTAAGCGGGAGTTGACTATGTCTACCGGTAATAATCCATTCAGTACGTTGCGTAGGATGCACATTTTCGGGCGAATCATGTTGGTTGTCGGTGCGAGCAGTCTGCTTTTTCTTAGTATTATGGGTGGTTCACTGATCTTTTCTTCGAGTCAGATTAATGTGTTGGAGACCATCTATGAGCGCAAGGTAACGCCGCTTGATAAGATGCGCAAAATGCAGCTGCTCTATCGTGAGGTGGAGTACCGTATGGCGGCTATTGCCAGTGACATGATCACCTCCCCGGGGTCAGCGGAACATCTCAAGCTGGTGCGCGTTGAAGTTAAACAGTTGTGGGAGGAGACGCTACCTGCTTTAACCGATGATCGCATGCAGAAGGCGCTCGCCAAATATGAGAAAGGGCGTGCCGGATTTGAACCACTGGCTGACAAGTTAGTCGAGATCTACCTCAATGAAGATATAGACGGAGTGTTTGACTACTATGATGAGTGGCTTGACTATAAGCCATTGATCATCTTCAGCCTGGATGAGCTGGTTACGATTTTGAGTGAAGATGTAGAGGGATACTACATCGATCAGAAAACCTTTATCCAGGAGATGATGGTGGTTGGTGTGACCACTGCTTTATTGGCGCTGCTGGGCTTCCTGATTCTGGCGCGTCGTATCAGTCAGTCGATTGTGAAGCCGATTCAAGATGCAATGGCTGTTGCAGAGCACATTTCGGTAGGTGATTTCTCGGATAAGATTCATACAGTGGCGGATGATGAGCCGGGTCGCCTGATGAACTCTCTGCGGCGTATGAAGGATGAGCTGATCGGGCGTATGCAATCTGAAATGAATGAAGCGTTGCGTATCAAGGTGGCCCTCAATACCGTGACGGGCAATATTATGGTGGCAGATGATCAGTTCAATATCATCTATATGAACCATAGTCTCCTACAGTTCTTTAGTGAGCGAGAAGAGCAGATTCGGGAGGCGATTCCTGGTTTTCAGGCATCTCAGTTGTTGGGAGCCAATATCGATATTTTCCATAAAGATCCCCAACGGATTCGAGAGGTGCTGGTTCAATTGAAGAGTAGCCTCCGCTCTAGCATGACAATTAATGGCCTCACCTTTGCTCTTACCATCACTCCAGTAATTGATGAAGCGGGAGAGCGTATCGGTTACACCACGGAATGGCATGATCAAACCAACCAGCTGGAGGCAGAAGAGGCAATTAAGCAACTGATACATGATGCTGAGAGAGGGAGCCTGACACATCGCCTGAATGCCGACCATTATCAAGGGTTCATGAGAACCTTGGGTGAAGGTATTAATAATGTGCTTAATACTATCCATGCCCCTATTCATGAACTACTGGCAGTGCTGCCTACTCTGTCTCAAGGGGATCTGACCCAACGTATGACTGGACAATATGCCGGTGAGTTCCAGGTGCTGCAAGATGCGTATAACCGCAGTATGGATAACCTGCAAAATATTGTACGGGAGACCCGCCAGATTGCAGATCAGATCTCCAGTGGTGCACAGGATATTGCTTCAGGGAATAATGAGCTTGCCTCTCGCACCAGTGAGCAGGCAGCTAGTCTGGAAGAGACTTCAGCCAATATGGAGGAGATGACAAGTTCAGTGCAGCATAATGCAGAACATGCCTCAGATGCGAATACGTTGGCACTCTCTGCACAGAAGGCAGCAGATAGCGGGACTCAGATTTCAAAGCAGGCAACTGTTGCAATGGAGGGCATCACCTCGGCTAGTGAGCATATTACAGAAATCATCAATATCATCGATGGTATAGCCTTTCAGACCAACCTATTGGCACTGAATGCTGCAGTTGAGGCCGCACGAGCAGGTGATCAGGGGCGTGGTTTTGCGGTGGTTGCGGGCGAAGTGAGAACATTGGCGCAGCGGGCGGCAAATGAGTCGCAAAAAATTAAGCATCTAGTCGATGAGAGCAATCTCAAGGTGGAAGAGGGGAATCAGCTAGTGAATCGTACCGGAGAGGCTCTGCATGAGATTCGAGAGTCGGTACAACAGGTGAGTGATGTGGTAGCACAAATCTCTCAAGCCAGTCAGGAGCAGTCGAATGGTATTAGTGAAGTCAACCGTGCAGTGGCGCAATTGGATAACGTCAATCAGCAAAATGCCGCACTGGTAGAAGAGGCGGCTGCGGCAAGTAAAAATATGGATGATCAGGCGCATCAGCTTTCTCAATCGATGAGTAGCTTCAGAACAGAATAGTATAATTTTATTCTGAAATGAAAGGTAAATATTCTGGATTAGATGACGGTTGAATCATGACTGATAGAGAAATAGATTATGAATCCATATTACACCGGATTGAACCAGCCCTCTCTATGCTTAAAGTATTATTAGTGGATGATGCTCCAGAAGTTGTTGAGACATATAGAGCCATGCTGATCGACCTAGGTTTTGATAAAAGAAATATCATTACGGCATCAAATGGGTTATCTGCATTTACTAAAGCTACCAAGGGGCAGTATGATCTGATTTTAGCTGATTGGAAAATGCCTGTAATGGATGGTTTCGAATTTGTAAAAAAAGTTCGTAATCACGATAAACTTAAGAATGTGCTTATCTTTATGATTACAGTAAAACAGGATATAGATGTAGAGTTAATTAGCCCTTTTGTGAACGGATTTCTTAAAAAGCCAACAACTAATGCTGATTTTGAACACATATTACTCAGTATAATCGCTAAGAAAATGCTTGATCACAGGCATCCGTTAAGAAGATTTTTATAGTAACGTGGATTCAAAATAATAAGTGCTATTTACGCCATATTTAAAGGCTCCTTCCTGAATTCGAGAAACCGGAACCCTTTTATTAAATTGGAGATAGCGCCTGCCTATCAGGTTTAAACGGCTCCTCNGTATTTAATCAGCGGATACTTTACATCTCTAGNGCAGAACTNTGGTGTATTCCTCGCCATGCACTGGAGAGGCTGGNGGCAAACTGGTTGGCGTACTGTTCAAACAGATCTACCTTCGGGGTATAGTCGACAATGCTTTCAACCCCAACACTATCGGCAATCTGCTGTGGAGANTGGAATCCATCAATCAGCCCCAGTGGTTTTGCCTCCTGTCCTACCCAGATCAAGCCGTTGAAAAGTTCACTCTCNTGGTTGAGTCGTTCACCGCGTCCACTCTTCACTCGATCAATAAAGATGTTATGGGTTATGGTCAACACATGCTCCTTGAGAAACTGTTCTGCCTCCGGGTTACGTGGAGAGAAAGGGTCGAGTAGTGCCTTGAATTCACCTGCCGTCAATTCACGCTGTTCCACCCCATACTGCTCCATGGTGCCGACAAAACCGAAGCCTCCCATACGCACTCCAATCGATCCAATCAGCGAGACCTCAGTGGCGTGAATCTCATCGGCTGCAGAGGCGATGTAATAGCAGGCAGAGGCGCACAGTTCATCAACGCTCACAAAAATCTTCTTATCAGGGTGATCCTTCTTTACCTTACGTAGTGTCTGCCAGATCCGTTCTGCCTGAGCAGGTGTGCCGCCGGGAGAGTTGAGTTGGAGCAGGAGGTGTTTAACCCGCTCATCCTTGGCCGCTTTACGGATCGCTGGAACCAGAATCTCTGCACTGTTCATGGTTTCACTACTGATGGCCCCATGGAGTTTGATCGCTGCGATGCGCTCTCCCGGATCAATCTCATCAATGACCCCGATGGAGGCAAAAATGATCAGTAGAAGATAGCTGATCAGTAACAGGAAGAGGGTGTTTTTAAACCAGCGCCCTCGACGGATTTCGCGTTTCAGTTCAGAGACAGCGGATTCAAGTTCATGACTCTGGTAGTGATGCATGTTTTTTTCCAATCAGTGGGTAGTGGAAGGGTTCACCTGCAAAGGCACGTGAAAGCCCCAACACGCCCAGCAGGATAAAGGTGGAGTGGACCAGGGTGAAGTAGATGATGGCATAAACCCAGCTGTTGGAGTTGTCGATTCCTCCAATCCAGAAGATCAGCAGTGTGGCAAAGATCATCCCTCCGCCCAAGGTAGAGGCTTTGAAGGCCTCACTGAGATGGTTGTTAGCAAGAGGCCGGTCAGAGCGTGTTCGTGTACGCCAGAAGAGCCAGCCGAGTATCAGATAGCCAATGCCTGGCAGTAACAGCAGATTGATGAGATAAACAGATGCAGCCCAGAGAGCCAGACGCTTATCCTCTCGGCTATAGCTCGAACTCTGTTCTGGCTTAAGTGACCCTGAAACTTCCATGTTTACTCAATCTCTCCTGTTTGTAGTGGCGTATGTCCCCCTCTTTGGCGAAACCAGTTGAGGGCACTTAATATGCCGGGTTGTCGGATAAACCACTGTTCCACCCTGTATTTTCCCGGAAAATGGCTCATCATGATACCTAATAACAGAGTCAATAGACCTTGCCCGGGCAGGAATAGCATCAAAAAACCTGCAACAATCAGCACCAGGGCGAGCAGATTGCGCAGCAGATGAAAGCTGAATCCCAGCAGAGGGTGTCCCTTAAAGGGGAGGGGGGTCGGCGGCTGTTGATGGGTAAAGTAGTCCCCTGGAATGCGCCCCACAAGCCAGGGCAGTGCGGCAATTGAGCCAACCAGCATCACTGCAGAGCCGACCCCAATCCAGAAAAGAGCGGTTTCATTGGCGCTGAACCACTGGTTCAGCGTCTGCCACCACAAGCTCATTCGAGGGTATCAAGCACCTTGCAAGCGGCATCAATGGTGGCATGGATATCCTCCTCACTGTGCGCAGCTGAGACAAATCCAGCCTCAAATGCAGAAGGCGCCAGATAGACTCCCTGTTCCAGCATGCCGTGGAAGAACTGGTTGAAACGCTCACTATTACAGGCCATGACCTGTTCAAAATTTTCAACCTTCTTCTCTTCGGTGAAGAAGAGGCCAAACATCCCTCCGATGCGGTTGCAACACATCGGGATATCATTCTCGGCAGCCCCCTGCAGAATACCATCGGTCAACATTTCAACCCTGGACTCCAGTTGGGTAAAAAAATGAGGCTCGGATATCAGCTCCAGAGTCTTCAATCCGGCAGCCATCGCCAGCGGGTTACCAGAGAGGGTCCCGGCTTGATAGACCGGGCCGAGCGGTGAGAGCTGCTCCATGATTTCGCGCTTTCCGCCGAAGGCCCCGACCGGCATGCCACCACCAATCACCTTGCCGAGAGTCGTGAGATCAGGAGTGATCCCCAGCTTCCCTTGTGCACCGCCGAGGCTGACCCGAAAGCCGGTCATCACCTCATCGAGAATCAGCACACTACCGTGGCTATCGCACACTTCGCGCAACGTCTCCAGAAAGCCCTCGACAGGGGGAACACAGTTCATATTTCCGGCAACCGGTTCGACGATGATGCAGGCGATCTCATTACCCATTTTTTCAAACAGTTCACGTACTTGATCACTGTTGTTGTAACTGAGGGTCAGCGTGTGTTCAGCCAATGATTTGGGGACTCCGGGGGAGGTTGGTTCACCAAAGGTGAGAGCACCGGAACCCGCCTTGACCAGTAGCGAGTCAGCGTGACCATGGTAGCAGCCTTCAAATTTGACAATCTTGTCACGGCCGGTATAGCCACGTGCAAGACGTATGGCGCTCATGGTCGCCTCAGTACCGGAGCTGACCATGCGTACCATCTCAATGGAGGGGACCAGTGCCTTCACCTTCTCTGCCATGATAGTCTCAATCTCGGTGGGGGCACCAAAGCTGAGGCCGTTGGCAGCACTCATTTGTACTATTTTAACCACATCTGGATGTGCGTGACCAAGAATCATCGGACCCCAGGAGCCGACATAGTCAATGTAACGGTTGCCATCCTCGTCAAAGGTGTAGGCTCCTTCCGCCCGTTTGATATAGACAGGGTCACCGCCGACTCCACGGAATGCGCGAACGGGAGAGTTTACACCACCGGGGATGTGTTGCTGGGCGGCTTCAAACAGGTCGTGTGAACGGGTCATGGTACGGCTTCCTTCTCTTATTTTGTGGGTGAAAAAAGTGCTGCAATAGTAGTTGCAGCTTGTTCTATATCGGGTGCGCCAAGTACTGAATGGATCACAGCCAGTAGATCCGCACCATGATCGACCAACAACTTACCATTACCGGCATCAATGCCACCGATAGCAACTACCGGGATCTGCAGGGTTGCCTTTGCCTCCAGTAACAGCTCGGCTGTGGCGAGAATGGCATCAGGTTTGGTTTGCGAAGGGAAGAAACGTCCAAAGGCCACATAACTGGCCCCATGTGCTTCCGCCTCTCTGGCGCGATTCAGTGAATTGTAACAGGAGACACCGATAATCGCCTCCTCTCCAAGTTGTTTACGGGCATCGGAGACAGCTCCATCCTCTGTGCCCAGATGGACACCGTCCGCGCCTGTTTCAGCAGCCAGATCGGTCTCATCGTTGACAATCAACGGAATATTGAAAGGGTGGCAGAGGGTGATCAGATCGTGAATCTCCCACAATTTGCGCTCACGGTTAGCATGTTTGTTTCGGTACTGGATCATGCTGGCCCCCCCCTGAATTGCAGCGGCGACTGCAGGTACAAGACCGGGCTTTTCGGTAAGGTGGTGATCGGTGAGGAGATAGAGTCCAGAGAGTGGTTTCATGGATTGAAAAAACGGTTGGGAAAATGTTGTCCATCGGTCAATTGATGGCCCTGCTTGAGACTGTTCCAGGTGAAATCGAGGCCACTTTTAACCGCCTCTTCAATTGCACCCCCCTTGCCCAGTTGAAGAGTGATTGCAGAGGCCAGAGTACAGCCTGAGCCATGATAACGGTGTGGCAAGCGCTTGTATTGAAAAGAGGAGCGGGTACCATCCTGTTGTAGCAGGAGGTGGTGTACCTGATCAACGTTCTCGTCTGCAGCGGGTTCATCGGTACCGGTTACCAGCAGGTTTTGGCAGCCCTGATTGAGTAGTTCAGCACAGCGGGCTTGCGGATTATCTCCCCCAGGAGCCAGTTTTCGCAGCTCATTGCGGTTTGGTGTGGCCAGAGTGAGCCTAGGGATCAGCAATGTACGGATGGCCTCGATCAGATTATTTTGAGAGAGCGCCCCGCCGCCGCCAGCGGCCAATACCGGATCGAGTACCACCGGTATTGCAGGGTGCTCATTCAGTAATGTATGGATTGCTTCACAGATTGCCAGACTGCCAACCATGCCGATCTTAATGGCGACCACTTCAAACTCCTCCAGCAGCATACGGGACTGCTGGATAAAGCGGTCCAGCGGGGCGGGATCAAAACTTTCTACTTGATGGCTATTCTGCAGGGTCAGTGCCGTGGGTACCGTGATGGCGTGACCGCCCAGTACTGCAATGGTCTCAATATCGGCCTGAATACCGGCACCTCCGGTGGGATCATGCCCTCCCATCACCAGCACAACAGGTCTCACACTCCCTGCTTTCATTGTCGTGCACCGAAAATATCGGTGCCGATACGAACAAGGGTAGCCCCCTCTGCGATAGCGGCCTCCAGATCGCCCGACATTCCCATGGAGAGGGTGTCGAGAGAGAGTCCCTGCTGGTTCAGCTGAGCCATTGCCTGATGCAGTCTGCGGAAGGGAAGACGCTGCTGATCCAGCTCCTTTGCAGGGGCGGGTAGTGTCATTAACCCCCTCAGTCGAACTCCCGGTAGTTGAGAAATTTGCATTGCCAGCTCTGGTAACGCCTCAAATGAGATGCCGGACTTGCTCTCTTCGCCACTGCTGTTGAGTTGAATGCAGAGGTTCAGTGGCCCCCGCTCAGCAGGCCGCTGCTCTCCCAGACGACGGGCGATTTTGAGTCGCTCAATGCCATGCACCCAGTCAAATTTTTCGCTAATCGTGCGTGTTTTGTTGGATTGTATGGCGCCGATGAAGTGCCAGACAATTCCTTCGAGCGGAAGTGCCTCAATCTTCTCCAGCGCATCCTGCAAGTAGTTCTCCCCGAAGTGGCGCTGCCCGGCATCATAGGCATGCTGCACCATACTAGCGGGCTTGGTTTTACTGACGGCCAAAAGTTGAATGGAATTGGGGCTACGGCCAAACTTTCGGGCCGAAGTCTCAATTTTTTGTTCAATATGGTGCAATTTTGTTGCGATTTCCATGAGCGAAGTATACTTATTATTAGGAGAGATTAGGAGAAAGGACGATGTTGAATGTACGTGCATTAGCCGTTGCTCTGGCGATTCTTTGGGGAGGAGCGATGATGTTCCTGGCCGGAATGGCAAGTTTTGGCTGGGGGGGTGCATGGGTAACAGCAATCGGTGATCTCTATATCGGTTATCAACCGGGGTTTCTGGGTGGGTTGATTGGTGCAGCTTGGGGGGCAATCGATGCTGGAATTGGTGGTTTGATCTTCGGTTGGCTCTATAACTGGCTCTCGATCCATTTATAAGGCACCATTCGTGCTTTCCTATCGCATCACAGCAAAATATTTCTAAAAAAAACCATGTTTACCTCCGCTCATGAGGCGCTGCAGAGTGTCTTTGGCTACAGCCATTTCCGACCCCATCAACAAGAGATTATTGAAGATGTAACTGCAGGCAAAGATACCTTTGTGTTGATGCCTACCGGTGGTGGTAAATCACTCTGCTTTCAGGTTCCCGCACTGTTGCGGACAGGAACCACAATTGTTATCTCGCCGTTGATCTCGTTGATGAAGGATCAGGTGGATGCACTGTTACTGAATGGGGTTGAGGCCGCCTACTACAACTCATCGATGAGAGAGGAGGCGGCACGACAAACGTTGGCACGCCTCCATGCCGGAACACTGGACCTGCTCTATGTGGCACCTGAGCGCTTGATGTCTGAGGGGTTTCTGGCACGGCTGGAGGAGGTTGAGGTCAACCTGTTTGCGGTAGATGAGGCACACTGCGTTTCTCAGTGGGGGCATGATTTTCGTCCTGAGTATGTGCAGTTAGGAACCTTGAGAGTTCGTTACCCGAATATTCCGATGGTTGCCCTGACCGCAACGGCAGACCCGCAGACCCGTAAGGATATCCTGGAGCGGCTGCAATTGAGGCAGCCTCGAATCCATATCACCGGTTTTGATCGCCCCAATATTCGCTATAGCGCGCTGGAGAAGCGCAAACCACTGGATCAGTTGAAACATTTTCTGGGGCGCTTTAGCGGGGAACGGGGCATTGTCTATGCGCTCAGCCGCAAACGGGTGGAGGAGTTGGCTGAAAAGCTACAGCTGGCGGGCTACAGAGCAGCGGCTTACCATGCGGGGTTGCCGGCTGCGAGGCGAGAGCTGGTTCATGAGCAATTTATGCGGGATGAGGTCGATGTGGTGGTAGCGACGGTGGCTTTTGGGATGGGTATTGATAAGCCCGATGTGCGCTTTGTCGTCCACTATGATCTACCCAAGAATATTGAGGGTTACTATCAGGAGACCGGTCGCGCTGGGCGTGACGGGCTCCCCTCTGAAGCACTACTGCTCTTTGGGGCGCAAGATATGGTGATGGCGCGGCGCATGGTGGAAAACAGTGAGAACGAAACTCAGAAACGGATCGAGATCCATAAACTGAATAGTATGATCGCTTTTGCCGAAGCGTTGACCTGTCGCCGTCGGGTCGTGCTGCACTATTTTGGTGAAGAGTTGAAAGAGGATTGTGGAAACTGTGATATCTGCTCTGACCCGCCAGAATGTTACGATGCAACAGAAGATGCCCGCAAGGCGCTCTCCTGTGTCTACCGTGTTGGTCAACGTTTCGGGATGCGTCATGTAATTGAGGTGCTACGGGGAATGGATACAGAGCGAATTCGAAAACTGCACCACAATGAATTAAGTACCTATGGATTGGGTAGAGAACGCAGTGATGCCGAGTGGTCCAGTCTGCTGCGTCAGCTAATCCATCGTGGTTACCTCACCCAGGATATTGCCAACTATTCGGTACTGCAGCTGACTGCAGAGGCACGTCCACTGTTGCGAGGAGAGATCTCACTGGAATTGGCCAAGCCACGCCTGAAAGAGAGTGGAAAACGGACCCGCAAACGATCAGTAGCGGCATCCGTCGAGGGGCGAGATGAGTTGCTGTTTGAGCTGCTACGAGGGTTGCGTAAGGAGCTGGCAGAAGCGGAGGGGATTGCCCCTTTTATGGTGTTCGGGGATGCTGCATTGACGCAGATGGCAATTCATCTGCCCCGAAATCGGGTCGATTTTTTGGAAATTAACGGGGTGGGGGAGAAGAAATTGGAAAAGTATGGCGCGCAGTTTCTACAAGAGATTAACGACTACCTGGGGTCATAGTTTTGCAGTGTTGTCGGAGTACTAGAGCAGCCAGCGGCTTTTGTGCTCCCCTTTTCTTTTTAAATCAACGGCTTTCCAGATAACAGCACCAGTTACTGCTACGATAGTCAGAGGAATCAGCGGTGACGTTGTTGCCGCTACAGTAAGCATGTCACTTGTCTCCACTACTCAAAGTAAAGGTTGAGAGAATTGCCACGGTCTCCTCCTAAAAAAAACGTCGAGCCAGAGGCCCGATGGTTGGAATTTCCCAAGCAGATCCAGAGAGTGCTGAGATCAGCCCGACAAGGGCGGCAGCAAGATAGATCCCCATAAAGACGATAAAGAGAAATTTACCAGAGCCAGGCAGGAACAGAGAGCAGACAGCGAGTACCATTACCACCCATAAAGCGAGTCCTTGACGCGCATGAAAATGGATGAATTTATCATTCCGGTAGAGAAATAGCGGGATAAATACAGCTGGCCCCAAATAGCTGAGAGCCGCTTTGATGCGTGGCATCCAGTGGTTATCCACCACAATCACTTCAGCTGTCATCGGCTAGGCCTCTACAGATTCTGTTGAGGGGCTCTCTTCTGTTGAGTTCTCTACCGCACTCTCATTTTCATCACTCTTACGGTGACGGTAGTAACCGTAAGCGGCTGATGCACTGAGTACACCAACGGCAACAGGACCCCAGACTCCCAGCCCCAAGCCGAGTCCAAGACTCCATCCCTTACCATTCCAGATAGTTGCGGCGACTGTTTTTCCTGTTGCAGAGGTGGTTGCAGTTCCTGCGGCAGTGGTTACTGCCGGGGATGTAGTGACTGCGGCTGCCTGAACCGCAGTTGCACCACCCGTGGCAGCTTTAGTGACTCCGGCCTTTGCAGCCATGGCACCATTACGTAATCCTTCAACTTCAACACCAGGAGGCAGTCCAACCATTGTAGCGCCGCCTTTGGCTCCAGCAGCTTTTGCTGCACCGGCCTTTGCACCCATTGCACCATTACGTAACCCTTCAACTTCAACGCCGGGAGGCAGTCCACCCATTGCCGCACCACCTTTGACTCCAGCGGTTTTTGCTGCACCGGCCTTTGCGCCCATAGCACCATTGCGTAACCCTTCAACCTCAACACCGGGTGGTAGACCGTTCGTGGCAGCAGGTGTCGCGGCAACAGCGCCTTTAACTGCTCCGGTTTTTGTCGCAGCCCCTTGTGCAGCAGGTGCAATTTTTGCACTACCTGCTGGTACGGCACCGGCAGTTTTTGCTGTGGCTGCCTTAGTCGTGGTTGCCTTTACGGTGGCGCCATCTTTCACTACCGCGCCACTCTTGACTACTGCACCCTTCTGGATGGTGGCATCCTGACCAATGACGGCCCCTTTGCCGATCACCGCATTTTGTTGGATGGTGGCATCCGCTCCGATGACAGCCCCTTTGCCAATCTTGGCGTTAGCCATAATCTCTGCACCATTGCCAACGACAACATCAGGGTTCAGCATTGCAGATTGAGCAATACCTGCTCCGGCTCCCAGAGTCACCCCTTTGGTTGTTGCGCCCCCGGCCATGGCCTTGACTGCACCGGCTTTCATTGCCCCGGTATTAGCTGCTGCTTTTGTGGTTCCCGCTTTTATGGTTGCCGCTGTAGTGGTCTGTGGCATTGTGTTTTCCCCATATTATTCTGACGTTTATCAAAAAGCACAGTATCAATAGTATCAATAAAAGTCATAACAGAAATCAATGATAATGCTTTCTGTTATTTCCCTCCCCTCGTATCCTGTTGAATACAATACAATACAATACAATACAATACAATACAATACAATACAATACAATACAATACAATACAATACAATACAAT
>DUYW01000076.1 GCA_013349825.1 Gammaproteobacteria bacterium
TTGGCCTATATGTGGATTAACCACAGCATCCTCTCTCAATAGATCTATTTAATGGGTGGATCTGTTTATCTTATTAAGATGAGGATTGTATGGCGCTCTCTTTTCCCTCATAATGCCGCTCGCAAGGAAATTGATATATGTCAATACTATATAGCAAGTAACTAATATATGTCAATTTTAGAGTGGCTTCATCAAGCTCTGCCTGAAGCTCTACATGGATGAACGTGTGTCGTTTAAACAAGGAAACGAAATGGACAAAATGGGGAAGAGAGGCGGCTTGATGGTGTTATTTGCCGGGCTTTGCGCGGGAGCGATGGATGCAATGGCTGAATATGGGTTGAACTTTCCTGACCCGGTAACAAGAATTGGTCAAGATATCTACGGGGTGCATATGTTAACCATGCAAATTGCCACATGGTTGCTGGTGATTGTGGTGCTGGTGATGGTTTACATCCTTTTTACCTTCAGAAAGAGCAAAGGTTACCAAGCCGATCAGCACTTTCATAAGAGCTGGTTTGGACGCTGGTCCTGGGTCATGGTGCCCGCAATGGTATTGATGGTTGATCTCACAATTGCTGGATCGGCTCAATCTACATTAGAACGTTTCTGGAATGCACCAAAGCAGTTTTGTAGTGATGAGGGTGCTGACCCTGAACGCTGTTTTGATATGAACGTCAAGGTGATTGGCCATCAGTGGTGGTGGGAGTATGAGTTCCCGGAATATGGGGTTGAGTATCAGGGGGAGTTCTACCCTGTTACGGTAGAGAGCCGCCCAACCGACGAGGCGACCGCAGGAGAGCACTATCTGCGTGATGTAGACAACCCCATTGTCTTGCCCGTAGGACGCACCATTCGTTACCTGAATACCTCGGCAGACGTGTTGCATGCCTGGTGGGTGCCTGAACTGGGATTTAAACGAGACTCAATTCCAGGATACGTTATGGAGACCTGGGCCAAGATTGATGCAGACAAGGTCGGGACATACCGTGGTCAGTGTGCAGAGCTTTGTGGAACCTGGCACTCGAAGATGCCGATTGTGATCAATGCGGTCACTGTGGAGGAGTTTGAGCGTTGGATTGAGAACAAGAAAAGCACGTTGTTGGCCTCATTGATTGAGGCGAATGCGGCAAAAGAGTGGACGATGGAAGAGCTCTATACCAAGGGTGAGGCGGCGTATAACACCAAGTGCTCTGCCTGTCATCGGCCAGATGGCGGCGGACTGCCTCCGGCCTTCCCGCCCCTGCGTGGCAGTAAGGTTGCACTGGGGCCGGTAGTGGATCACCTGAAGATGGTGCTGCGTGGTAAGAACACCATGCCGGCTTGGGCCATGTTGTCTGATCTTGAAATTGCCGCCATCGTTACCTACGAGCGCAATGCCTGGGGCAATGCAACGGGCGATGTGGTTCAACCTTCTGCTGTTCAGGCAGCGCGCTGATTGGAGAATAGGAAATGAGTTCAATAGAGAGTAGATACGATGATCTTCATCACCAGAGCGAACCGCATGAGCATGATCATGGCCCAATAAAGGGGTGGAGACGCTGGGTATACAGTACCAACCATAAAGACATTGGTACCATGTACCTGATGTTTTCCCTGACCATGCTCTTTTTGGGCGGGTTGAGTGCGATGGTTATCCGTGCCGAGCTGATGTTTCCCGGTATTCAGCTGTTGGAACCGGATCTCTACAATAATATTGTCACCAACCATGCGTTGATTATGATTTTTGGTGCGGTGATGCCGGCAGCGGCAGGGTTGGCGAACTGGATGATCCCGATGATGATCGGGGCACCGGATATGGCACTGCCGCGGATGAATAATCTGAGTTTCTGGATTCTGCCCGCAGCAGCGACCATGCTGATCCTCTCGTTTGTGGTTCCCTTCTTTCCAGGCGGTGGTAGCCAGATCAATACGGGATGGACACTCTACCCTCCGCTCTCCATCAAGGTGGGGATGTCAATGGATTTTCTGATCTTCGCAATCCACCTGTTGGGCATCTCATCGGTGCTGGCATCGATTAATATTATTGTCACGATCTTTAATATGCGCGCCCCAGGCATGAAGATGAGTCAGATGCCTATGTTTGTGTGGACCTGGTTGGTGACCGCATTCTTGCTGATTCTGGTGGTTCCTGTGCTTGCGGGTGGGGTAACCATGCTGCTGTTTGATCGTCACTTTGGAACCAGCTTTTTTGATGCGGCGGGGGGCGGCGATCCAGTACTGTTCCAGCACCTGTTCTGGTTCTTTGGTCACCCGGAGGTGTATGTACTGTTGTTGCCATCGATTGGTGTCCTCTCCATGGTGATTCCCACCTTTTCGCGTAAACCCCTGTTTGGGTATATGTCCCTGGTGGGCTCCATGATTTTCCTGGGAACGCTCGGTATGGTGGTCTGGGCACACCATCAATACACCATTGGCATGTCCTATGGCGCGGTGAACTACTTTATGATTGGAACCATTCTGATCTCGATTCCCGTTGGGCTGATGAAATTTAACTTTATAGCCACGATGTGGAGAGGGTCGCTCTCTTTTGAAACCCCGATGCTGTTTGCGATCTCTATTGTCATCATGTTTGTCTTTGGTGGCCTGACGGGGGTCATGCTGGCGGTCATTCCTGCAGATATGCAGTATCACGATTCGATGTTTGTGGTGGCCCATTTTCACTACGTACTGGTGCCTGGTGCGGTATTGGCGCTGTTTGCCGGGGTGTTCTACTGGCTGCCGAAATGGACCGGCAACATGTACAACGAGAGGCTGGGCAAGCTCTTCTTCTGGACCAATATCATTGGCTTCAATATGACCTTCTTTGTACAGCACTTTCTGGGGCTGGCGGGAATGCCGCGCCGAATCATTGATTACAGTGTGCAGTTCACAGAGTTCAATGTGATCTCCAGTGTTGGCGCATTGATCTTTGGTCTGAGCCACTTGATTCTTCTTTACATCGTGATTGACACGATTCGGGGGAAAAACAGGGAGAAAGCAACGGCCCAGGTCTGGGAAGGGGCGAAGAATAACGGTCTGGAGTGGGATCTCTCTTCTCCCCCCCCTTACCACTCCTGGACCAAGGCACCGAAGCTAGATGAAAATGCAAAATATGCGGGTGCATAAAACGGGGAGGTTAAAAAAATGGTGGATCAAACAGTGGATAGAGTAATGGATAAAGAAAACAGAAAAAATGGGCGTTTGGCACTGATGTTGGCGGGGCTGGCACTGTTGGTGGCACTCTCCTCCATTCGATTCTGGGAGCAGCTGGCGGCCACTGCGTTGCCATAGCGTGAGAGAGACCCATGAGTGATTCATCCACAACGCTGAAACAGAAACACCGTAAAACCAGCCTGCTCCTAGTGGGGTTGGTGGTAGGGATGTTTGGTTTTGGTTTTGCCCTGATTCCACTCTACAATCTCTACTGCCAGGTGACGGGGCTGAAAAATAGTGGGGAGATTTTTTCAGAGAGCAGTGCGGTGGCCGACCCGAGTCGTCAGGTGACGGTTCAGTTTGACACTACCGTTAATGATGGATTGCCCTGGAAATTCAAGCCGATGGTGCGCCAAGTTAAGGTTCATCCTGGCGAGATTAGCACGGTTAGTTTTCTGATCAAGAACCTCTCTGATGAAGATATGGTCGGTCAGGCAATCCCCAGCGTCACCCCCTGGTTTGCCAATGGGTATTTCCATAAGATGGAGTGTTTCTGTTTTGATAACCAGCCATTGAAAGCGGGAGAGAGTAAAGAGATGCCACTACGGTTCTATGTCTCTAATGATCTGCCGAAAGATATCTCTGTCTTGAATCTCTCTTATACCTTCCTGAATACCAGTAAAGAGTCTGCCGCGAAGTACGATACCGCAGGTATATAGGTAATAGATCGTCAAATTTTATAATCGATAAAAACAGTTGAGGAAAAAGTAATGTCCAGCTCCGTGTCTGCTTCAGATGACCCATATTATATTCCAGAGCCCAGTCCCTGGCCGATTGTGGCAATGCTCGCTATATTTAGCCTGTTGATGGGGGCCGCCTTCAGCATCAACGGTGTGGGGTTCGGCTCACTCCTGATCGTGGTTGGGTTTGTACTCTTGGGCTATATGTTCTTTGGCTGGTTTGGTGATGTGGTTGAAGAGAATATGAGTGGGAAGTATAGCGGTCAGGTGGATAACTCATTCCGTCAGGGGATGTTCTGGTTTATCTCCTCAGAGCTATTCTTTTTTGCCACCTTCTTTGGTTCGCTCTACTACATACGCAATATTTCGGTAGAGTGGCTGGGGGGAACCGGATATCTGGCAGCCACCCATGAGTTTATCACCAGCCAGTTTGTCTCTCAGTGGCCAACTGCAGGGCCATTGAATCTGGGCGGTAGTTTTGCATTAGTAAACACCTGGGGGGTTCCTGCCATCAATACGGCAATCCTGTTGAGCTCAGGACTGACCTTGACCTGGGCACACTGGGGGCTAAAAAATGAGAACAGAAAGCAGCTGATCCGTGGCCTGACGATGACCGTAGTGTTGGGGGTGATCTTTGTCATTATGCAGATACAAGAGTATGCCCACGCCTACGGGGCGCTGAATTTGACCCTGGAGTCCGGGGTTTACGGCTCGACCTTCTATCTGCTGACTGGGTTTCACGGCTTTCATGTGATCGTGGGCGCGTTGATGTTAGCCGCGGTATTGGGTCGCAGCATGAAAGGTCACTTTACCGAAGAGAACCATTTTGCATTTGAGGCCGCTGCCTGGTATTGGCACTTTGTGGATGTGGTCTGGCTGGGGTTGTTTGTGTTGGTCTACTGGATGTGATCTGCGAGAGCACTTGAGGCGATGATGAACCATCAATTGAGGGTAATTAAATGGGTTTTATGAAATTCCCCGTATTGTTAGTGTTAGGGCTGATTGTCCTCTCACTGGCGAGCGGTATGTTTTTACTGGCGAAGGATGATGGAAAGGGAAACCGTCTGGTGACCAGCCTGACCTTCCGTATTATTCTCTCACTGATTCTCTTTGCGATGCTGATTTTCGGGGCAATTTTTAACGTGATTGAGCCGAACACCCTGACCCCATCCGCAGTTCCGGCTGTGAAATAGTTCGGCTGTGTCACGATCTGGGTGGTTGGCCTCAGGGTTGCTGTTTTCATTGGTGGCTCTATTTCTCTGGTTGGGGTTCTGGCAACTTGATCGCGCCGCACAAAAGCAGCAGGCGGCAATAGAGCAGAAGAGTCGTAGTGGTGAGGGTCGATTGAGGCTGAGTGGTGAGGCGTTAGAGGCAGAATCGGCGCGTTACCGTGAGGTTGTTGTCGCGGGGCAGTTTGTAGAAGGGAGCCAGTTTTTGCTGGACAACCGTAAACATAAGCGGGTAGCCGGATATCATGTGATGGCTCCAATGCATATTGAGGGAAGTGAACGTGCGGTACTGGTTAATCGTGGATGGGTTGCTCAGGGAAAAAGCCGGGCAGAGGTTCCATTCATCGCGTTGCCTACGGGGCTGCTGCAGTTAGAAGGGGTGGTTCGAGTGCCAGTTTCCCAGGGTTTTCGTTTAGAGCAGCAGCCCGCTGCAGCCGTTCGGCTCTATCTGGATTTACAACAGATCAGCCAGATGATTGGCCTAGAGCTGCTGCCATTTGTGGTGCGTCAACAGAGTGAGGTGGAGAACAGTGGTGTCGGTGATGGGTTGATCCGGGCCTGGAAATTGGAGTCACGAGATAGTGACCCAGCCATGCATTATGGGTATGCCGTGCAGTGGTTTGCCTTTGCGCTGCTACTGGTGGGTGGTTGGATCGCTATTGTGCTAAAACAGAGAAAGGAATCTTCTGTATAAAATATGAATACAAGTAATGAAAAAGAGCAGGGACGAGGTGCGGGTCAGCTCCTCTTGTTAATGGCCGCCTTTGGTCTGCCGATGGTTGGCGCCTGGTTTCTCTATTTTAATCCAGACCTGTTACCCGGTGGACGCTCCAACCGTGGTGAGCTGGTGCAACCCGTTCACCCGATCAGCGATCAGGTTTTTTCAACGCGGGATGGAGCGACCTTCTCCAGCGCAGAGCTGAAGGGGTACTGGACATTAATGCTTTCAGCGGGTGAATCTTGCGCAGAGCCCTGTCGTAAACGGATCTATGATATGCGCCAGATTCGTAAAGCGATGGCAGAAAATTATGGTGAGATAAAACGTGTGGTGCTCTTCACAACCCCCTCTCCCTCGATGGAGACGGATGCGGACCTTACCTTCTCCGGTTTCATGAAGGCGTTTGAGGGAACCACTGTTATTGTGGGGGATAGTCAGTCGGTTTCAGCGCTGAGGGCGCAGTTTGTGCCAGCAGGGGACGGCTCAGTGGGACACCTCTATCTGGTGGATCCAATGGGGAATCTGATGATGCACTATCTTCCCCAGCAGCCTGCGGCTGATGTGTTGAGTGATATGGAACTATTATTAAAAGTAAATAAGTGGGGAGGTGGACATTGAGCAGTTTAGCCATTGAATCAACCAAAGTTGAGGCCACAAGCTGGCGTCAATATTATGCACTGACAAAACCAAAAGTTGTCTATCTGATTGTCTTTACTGCGCTGGTAGGGATGCTGTTGGCAACAAGAACTGGCATGCCCCCCTGGAACGTATTGCTATTTGGCACCCTGGGTATTGGACTGGCTGCGGCCTCTGGGGCTGCCATTAATCAGATTGTGGATGAACATATTGATGGCATTATGGCGCGCACCGAGAATCGCCCGCTACCAAAAGGAGAGGTGGACCGAAATGCTGCACTGACCTTTGCGCTATCGTTGGCGGTGATCTCCATGATCATGCTCACGCTGTTTGTGAATCTCCTGACCGCGTTGTTGACATTGATTTCACTGGTTGGTTATGCGGTGATCTACACCATGTATCTGAAGAGAATGGGGCCTCAAAATATTGTCTGGGGAGGGGCAGCGGGTGCAACACCCCCAGTATTGGGGTGGACAGCGGTCAGCGGAGAGATTCATACCGAGGCGCTGTTACTATTCTTAGTGATTTTTGTCTGGACCCCACCCCACTTCTGGGCGTTGGCCATCAAGCGCCGTGCGGAATATGCAAAAGCAGGTATTCCCATGTTGCCGGTTACTCATGGGGTACTCTTCACCAAACAGCAAATTCTGATGTATACCATAATGTTGGTTTCGGTTACTTTGCTCCCTTTTGTGATCAACATGAGTGGCCTGATCTATCTGTCGGGTGCGGTGGCATTGGGGGTAGGATTTCTCTGGTTTTCTCTGCGTCTCTATCGAGCCAAAGAGTCTGATCAGGCAGCGATTCAAACCTTTGCTTACTCCATTATCTATCTGAGTCTGTTGTTTGGCTTCCTGCTCCTGGACCATTACCTGAGAGTTGTGTTTCATTGGGTGGCGGGATGAGGGGTTGCTGTTATATTATATGGTTATTGATACGTTAAGGGGTGAGTGATGGAGCTGAAAAAATGTGCATTTGGGGTGATCTGGACCAGTGGCTTGACAGCCTTGGCCATTACCTTTCTGTTATTTACATTCTTTGATCCGGCAGATGCGGTAGAGACCTTCAATCTGAATGTGGAGCCAGGAACATTCCGATTACAGGTTTATGCCTTTATGACGGTGATGATCTGGTTGATCCTGAGTGCATCGGTTGCCATGAACTGTTTTTATCGTTCACTAAGAAGCAGTGCATGTGGGGGGTGTGGGGTAACCACCGAGGACGAATCCTCAAAGTAGTTTTTCGGGCGGGGTTCGGATCGATCTCCAGCAGACCAGAAGAAAGAGAACCCCTCCGGTTACCGCAATCAGCCCACCACTTCGGGTGAGGAACAGGCCAACCTGTTCGACAAGGCTGTTCATTGCCTCGCTAGAGACGCCGGCAGTCTTTCTCTGCGCCCCCTCACTGCCGGTAAGCGCAAGCCCGGCAATATGCATCAGTTGACCCAACGCATAGATATAAGGCTGAAGAGTGGCTAACCGTCCCTGTGGTGAGGAGAACCCCAGATGAGGCAGTAACCGATAGATCAACCCCATAAAGGCGAGCGTGATGCCGACAATCGACCCATGATAGTGAGCCGGGATGATGGTGTTGATACCCGAGATGAACAGGGCGAGGATACCCCCCGCT
This sequence comes from Gammaproteobacteria bacterium, assembly GCA_013349825.1. Classification (GTDB taxonomy): domain Bacteria; phylum Pseudomonadota; class Gammaproteobacteria; genus Thiopontia. The sequence goes on from DUYW01000076.1 coordinate 8,085, forward strand.
GCGAATAGCAGCAGTGAGGCATAGAGAGAAGCCTGGATGGGGGGGGCGGTGGGATCTCCACGGTGGTTGTTAAAGTGCTGTATCGATCCAATCAGCAAGAGCAGGCCCATGATGCCAGGGGCTACACCATTCCCGTATCTCATCAGTTGTGCAAACCCTACCGTAATCTCAGGGGCTAGTGGGGGGTAGTTCAGATAGAGCCAGGGCACGCTGAGTAGAGGAAGGGCACCGATGAGAACCAAACCCTTCATGGCGCGGCTCGATAACCAGGGCAGTAGATGGAGTCGGTCGGATAAGATCTTCCAACCAGTGAGCAGAAGCAGGGTGTAGGTGAACTGTAGAATATGTCCGGCACCCCAGAACAGGCGCTCAAAATAGTGTAGCCCTAGTGGGGTTTCAGCAAGAGCAATCCAGCTGGTCACCAGTGTGGCGATGGCGAGTAGCGTTGCGATAGCCGCAGCATCTGCCCCCCAATTGAGCTGTCGCGCTGAAAATAGGTGAAGAAGTGCCGTGAACAGCAGGCCGATCCAGACTAAAATAAGCCCAATAAAAAAGAGTGGCTGGTTGAGTACCGGGATGTAGTTGTTCAGAATCGGGTTGTTGGCTCCAAAGAGCGGAGAGATGGAGAGTAGACTGCTCCCTGCCACAACGACCCAGAAGGCCGCTCTCTTTTGGGGGAGGCGTGAATGGCCGTCTGATAGCGTCCATAAAAGCCCCCCAATTGAGAGAAACCAGATAAATACAGAGAGATCAACATGGATGACCAGTGCGGAACGAAAAAGATCGCCCCAACCCACTGCGGCATCGACAGAGATGGTTCGTAGCAGAACCAGAAGAATGGCGGTTATGCCGGGGATGATAAGAGAGGCGAGTGCCAGATAGAGCCAGCCACGAAGTAGCTGTCTCTGCTCGTTCTTGGGCAGGGGTTTTTGAAAGGAGTGGTTCATGGGGATAATTTTACTACGATCCCATCCGTTCACTGGATAGTTTCCCCACCATTATAGGAAAGTCAGTTTATATGGATATTTTACAGCGTCCGCTGGTCGTCCGAGTTGCACAGTGGAGTACCTATTTTGCACTGCTGGTACTGATGTTGGGCGCCTATACCCGCCTCTCTGATGCCGGGCTTGGATGCCCGGATTGGCCCGGCTGTTATGGACAACTGGATGTTCCTGAATCCACTGAGGAGCTAAAAAGAGCCGGGGAGGCTTTCCCGGATCAACCCGTTGAGGCAGAGAAAGCCTGGAAGGAGATGCTGCATCGCTATTTTGCAGGGACCTTAGGGCTACTGATCTTATCGCTGGCCATCCTCTCCTGGCGACGTCGTGCAGTGCCAGGGCAACGCTTGCTACTCCCCGCAGGGTTACTGCTGCTGGTCTGCTTTCAGGCACTGTTGGGGATGTGGACGGTGACACTACTGGTACAGCCGGCGGTGGTGACCGCTCACCTGTTAGGTGGTATGTTTACAACAGCACTATTATGGTGGTATGCGTTACGTCAGGGGGATCTTTTCCACACTGCAGAGGCGCTTCCTCCGATGTGGCTGATGCGCCGGGCTGCGGTGGGGGGGCTACTGTTAGTGGTGATGCAGATTGCGTTAGGTGGTTGGACCAGTACCAACTATGCGGCACTCGCTTGTATCGACTTTCCTGGCTGTTATCCGGGTAATCGCTGGCCAGCGATGGATTTCAATGCGGCATTCATCATTTTTAGCGAACTGGGTGTAAACTATGAGGGAGGGCGGCTGAATGCCGATGCACGAACCGCCATCCATATGGTCCACCGCTTGGGGGCCGTGTTGCTCTTACTCTACCTAGGGGGGCTGGCGTGGGGGCTTATGCGTAGTGACTCACCGCTTCTGCGTGGGATTGGCAAACTCCTGCTGCTGGTGTTGTGGATACAGCTGGGCTTAGGGGTCAGTAATGTCCTCTTCTCTCTCCCTCTCTGGGTGGCCGTTGCTCACAATGGTGTGGCAGCGTTGTTACTATTAACCCTGGTTACGGTTAACCACCTACTCAACCGGGAAATAGAGGAGGCTCTCCCCTGATTACGCAGACCAAGAACTATTTTGTTCGCCATACCATCGGGATCGTTCTGATGTTCTCTGGGGGTGGAGCTATCGGGCTGCTCTACCACAGTTACGTCAATGGCATCGATTTCTCTGAGTACTATGCGCAGCATATTGATGCCGCAATGGTGATCAAGTATGAGACCACGCTGTCGCACCTCTGGCTTGAAGAGATCCTCTCTGGAGACCGGCACGAGAGTATTGATTCGGTGCGTCACCATTTGGGCCGGAGTGAGTGGTATACCCAGGCAATGCTGTCAGGGGGCACAAATGAGGAGGGATATTTTCTGCCGATCCGGGAGTCGCAGATCAGAGATCAACTGCGGATTATTCAAAATAAGCTAAAGGCATTTCGTATCGCCCTTGAAAAGCGTTTTGTTCAGCAGGATGAATCTTTCTCAGGGAGCATGATCGATCAGATGTTCGACCGGCTGTTTATCGACATTCTGAGGAAGGCTGACCGGGTTGAATCCATGCTACGGCAGCAGTTGAAGGAGGCAACGGTGAGCTATCGTCAGATGCAGTTCATGGTGCTGGTGCTGTTGCTGCTCACATGGCTCTTCTCCTACTGGGTTCTTAAACGGTTCAATCGACAGCTGGTTGTTGAGAAAGAGCAGGCGAGAGCGGCGGATCTCGCAAAGTCTGATTTTCTGGCCTCAATGAGCCATGAATTGCGCACGCCATTGACCACTATTATTGGTCATAGTGAGTATCTAATCGAACAGCTTGGAGAGGCTGAGCAGCGTGCTTTGATCCGCGCGATTGAGGTGGCGGGAAAGAATCAGCTGGCGTTGGTGAATGATCTGCTCGATATGTCAAAGATCGAGTCGGGTCAATTCACCATTGATGACTCCCCGTATGATCTGGCACATTTGATTGAGGAGGTGCGGCAGATGTTTGCCACCCGGATAAGTGCCAAAGAGCTTGAGTTTGAGGTTGTTCAAAGTGAGGTACCCAAGTTTCAGCTGTTGGGTGACCATCAGCGGGTGAAACAGATCCTGGTCAATCTCATCGGTAATGCGATCAAATTTACGGAGCAGGGGAAAATCTCATTCCGGGTATGGATTTCCGCGGATAGGCTCTATTTCAGTGTGAGTGACTCTGGCATCGGTATAAGTCCTGATATATTGGAGCGTCTCTTTAGCCGTTTTGAGCAGGCGGATAACAGTATCAGTCGCCGTTTTGGTGGCAGTGGGCTGGGGCTCTTTATCTCCAGAAATCTGGCAGAATTGATGGGTGGTTCCATTGCGGTGGAGAGTCAGGTCGGGTCGGGTTCCACGTTTCAGCTTAATCTTCCCTGCCAACTTAGCCAGCTTCCACGGTTGACGGGTGGTCAGGAGCAGGATTTCAGACATCAGGTTATGGTCAGCCACTATAGTGGAGTGGTACTGGTTGCGGAGGATACACCAGAAATTCAGCAGTTGATCCGAAAAATACTGGAGTCCATGGGGATCATTGTGGTGGTTGTAGACCATGGGCAGGAGGCGGTTGAGCGAGCTTCTACGCAACACTTTGATCTGATCCTGATGGATATGCAGATGCCGGTGATGGATGGTGTTGAGGCGACTCGAGTGCTGCGTGGAGCCGGTGATCAGACCCCGGTTCTGGCACTGACGGCCAATGTGATGCAGAAGCATCGGGATGCCTTTCGTGCGGCGGGTGCCAATGGCTTTCTCAATAAACCGATTGATCTGGATCAGCTGAGGCGTGAGTTGAGCCGCTACCTTGAAGTGGTGGAGGAGGCAGAAGAGGGGGGAGCAGCTCCCGTCATGGAGACGGCTGCCGCAATGGAGGGAGGTGTGGTGGATGATGAGCTGATGCAGCTCTTTATTGAGCGGATGCAGGTGCTCAAGCTTGGGCTCTCCACGGCACTTTCCAACGAGGACTGGGCGGAGGTGCATGAGATTGCCCATATTATCAAGGGGAGTGCCAGCTCGTATGGTTATCCTGAGCTCTCCTATCTTGGCGCAGAGATCTGTAGTCTATATGATCGGGGGCATCTGGAACTGCTACCAGAGTTGACGATGGATCTGCTGTTCAAAGCCAGCAAGCTATTACACTAACCTGAATCCGAAACCTCATTTTCCAAGCGTCCACTCCTGCGTGATTTTGAGTAAAAATTCATCGATCAATTATCTCAAATCATCATAACGCCGCAAT
>DUYW01000077.1 GCA_013349825.1 Gammaproteobacteria bacterium
TCAAAGGTGATTCGCTCCATACGGCGGGCGTTGGGCACAACACGCGGATCTGTGGTGTAGACCCCATCCACATCGGTGTAGATCTGACACTCTTCGGCCTTGATTGCTGCAGCAATCGCTACTGCTGAGGTATCTGAACCTCCACGCCCCAGTGTGGTGATGTTGCCCTCCTGATCCGTTCCTTGAAAACCGGCCACTACAATCACCCGTCCAGCCTCCAGATCTGCCTTGACCCGGTTTCCATCAATATCGACGATACGTGCCTTGTTGTGGGCACTATCCGTCAATATCCTCACCTGTGGCCCGGTAAAGGAGCGGGCCGGCACACCGCGTTTCTCCAGCGCGATTGTGAGCAGGGCTATCGTTACCTGTTCTCCTGTCGCCATCGCCACATCCAGCTCACGCGGCGTGGGGTTAGGATCAATCTTTTTTGCCAAACCGATAATACGGTTGGTCTCACCACTCATTGCTGAGACTACAACCACAATCTGGTTGCCCTCATCCCGACACTTTTTGACCCTTTCAGCCACTGCCTCGATACGCTCTACAGTACCGACTGAGGTACCACCATATTTCTGTACGATGAGTGCCATCTTTATGAACCGTTAATCTGCTGTTGCGCCCAAGCCTGTGTAGCTTCGATCATCGGTGGTATTGCCTCCGGGTTGCTGCCACCCCCTTGAGCCATATCTGGACGTCCTCCCCCTTTTCCACCCACCAATGGGGCTGCATTGCGAATCATATCGCCCGCCTTGATACGGTCGGTCGCATCCGTAGTAACACCAGCCACCAGCACAACCTTGCCTTCACTGGCAGTTGCCAGCAGGATCGCTGCAGTGCCCAACTTGTCTTTCAGTTGGTCCATGGTGCTGCGCAAGGTCTTCACATCGGCCCCTTCAAGATGGGCAATCAGTACCTTGATACCCTCGACCTCAACTGCAGTCGAGATCAGATCATTACCTGCACTATTTGCAAGTTTGGATTTGAGGCGCTCCAGCTCCTTTTCCAGCTTGCGGTTCTGCTCAACCAGTGCCTGTACCTTGTCACCCACTGTATCGCGAGACCCTTTGAGCAGCCCTGAAAGTTGTTGCAGTGTCTGCTCGCCACTATCGACATACTGCAACGCACCCTCTCCAGTAACCGCTTCAATACGCCGCACTCCTGCCGCTACGCCACTCTCAGAGATGATGCGCAGAAAGCCAATCTCTCCCGTGGTTGTCACATGGGTACCGCCACAGAGTTCGGTAGAGAAGGTATCCATCTTCACCACCCGCACCTCATCACCATACTTTTCACCAAACAGCGCCATCGCTCCGGTCGCTTTAGCCTCATCAATCGACATCACCTGACTATCTACCGGATGGCTTGCCAACACCTCACTATTGACCATCTGTTCCACCTGAGCAATCTGCTCACTGGTCATCGGTTCGAAGTGTGCAAAATCAAAACGCAGACGCTCTGGATTAACCATTGACCCCTTCTGCTGCACATGTTCTCCCAGTACGGTTCTCAGTGCCGCATGGAGCAGGTGAGTTGCAGAGTGGTTACGGGCAGTTGCCTTGCGTTCACGCCCACTGACCCGAGGGGTCACTTCGGTGTTGAGTGAGAGCGAACCTGCAACAACCTTTCCGATATGGAGCAGCGCTCCACTCGCCTGTTTCTGAGTATCTTCCACCTCAAAATAGCTCTGCTCCCCGATCTGCAAGCGCCCCACATCCCCCACCTGTCCACCTGACTCACCATAGAACGGGGTCTGGTTCAGTACCACCACACCACTCTCCCCTGTTTGCAGTTGATCAACCGCTTGCCCTTCATGGAATAGAGCAACAATCTCGCTCTGGTCCTGCAACTGATCATAGCCGGTAAAGGGAGTGCCTTCTGTAATCTCGATACCACCCGCTTCAGCCATCTTGAAGCTGCTGGCAGAGCGGGCGCGATCACGCTGCTCGGCCATTGCGCTCTCATAACCCTCCATATCCAGTGTCAACTCACGCTCACGGGCGATATCCCCGGTCAGATCGACCGGAAAACCATAGGTGTCGTAGAGACGGAAGATGGTCTCACCGGGAATTTCCCGCCCTGCAAGATTAGCGATACTCTCTTCAAGAATACGCATCCCCTGCTCCAGGGTCTCGGCAAAACGCTCCTCCTCCTTTAACAATACCCGCTCCACTACTGTCTGCGCCTTGGTCAGGTCTGGATAGGCTTCTCCCATCTCAACCACTAGCGGTGCCACCAGCTTATGGAAGAAAGGATTATCCTGCCCCAGCTTGTAGCCGTGGCGTATAGCGCGACGAATAATACGGCGCATCACATAACCACGCCCCTCATTGGAGGGTACCACCCCATCGACCGCAAGAAATGCGCAGGAGCGAATGTGGTCTGCAATCACCTTGACTGAGGTGTGGTTATGGTCACGCTCACCGGTCTCTTTTGCCACTGCTTTCATCAGGCTCTGAAACAGATCAATATCGTAGTTGCTATGACCACCTTGCAATATGGCCGCCAGACGCTCCATCCCCATACCGGTATCAACCGAAGGGTGTGGTAGCGGGTTGAGGTTACCTTCACTGTCTCGATCAAACTGCATAAAGACCAGATTCCAGATCTCAATATAGCGATCACCATCCTCATCCGCAGAACCCGGAGGCCCACCAGGGACGTGTGCGCCATGATCATAGAAGATCTCGGTACAGGGGCCACAAGGGCCGGTGTCACCCATCTGCCAGAAGTTATCTTTTGCACCACAGCGAGAGAAGCGCTCCGCAGAGACCCCCATCTCTTTGAGCCAGATCTCTTCCGCTTCCGGGTCTTTCTCATAAACGGTTACCCAGAGTTTCTCCTCCGGCAACTGCAGTGTCTCTGTCAAAAATTCCCAGGCATAGTGGATCGCTTCACGTTTGAAGTAGTCACCAAAACTGAAGTTACCAAGCATTTCGAAGAAGGTGTGGTGACGTGCTGTGTAACCGACATTCTCCAGATCATTATGCTTGCCACCCGCACGCAGACAGCGTTGTACCGTAGTGGCACGGCTGAAATTGCGCTTTTCCTGCCCAAGAAAGAGATCCTTGAACTGCACCATACCGGCATTGGTAAAGAGCAACGTCGGGTCGTTACCCGGAATCAGCGGACTGCTATCAACCACTTGATGCCCTTTCTGTTCAAAGAAGTCCAGAAACGCTTGTCTGATTTCACTACTTTTCATATTGACTTATTCCACTACACTTAACTGTTACGATGCTCGACTGCCACCTGAATCTGCTCATGGGTAAATCCCCGATACTGCAGAAAACGTTGCTGCTTGGCCCGCTCACGGAACTCTTGCGCCTGTTCCAACCCAAACTTTTTCTCTTTCACTGCAATGGCCGTCTCAACCCAACGGTCTTCAAACGGTGCCATCGCCTGTTCAATCTCAATCTCTCCCACGCCCCGCTCCTGCAACTCCTTACGAATACGATAGGGGCCTAACCCTTTAACCACACGAGAGCGGGTAAAGCTCTCGGCAAAACGCTGTTCACTCTGATAGCCACACTCTGCCAACCGCTCCAGTAACGGTTCGATCAGCTCTGCATCCACCCCCTTGCTACGTAGCTTCTGCCTCAACTCCAGCGCTGAGTGCTCTCGCCGTGCAAGCAGACCCAGCGCACGATTCCATGCACTACTCTGCGGATTCGGCTTCGCTGTCACTATCGTGATCTACCGCTTCTCTACTCTTCGGCAGCAGCTTGTCCCGCACCTGCCGCTCAATCTCCTGCGCCATCTCCGGGTGCTGTTTGAGGAATTGACGCACTTTATCCTTACCTTGGCCAATACGTTCACTGCCATAGCTGTACCACGCACCTGATTTCTGTACGATCCCCTCCTGAACCCCCAGATCAATAATTTCGCCTTCCCGAGAGATCCCCTCACCATAAAGAATATCAAAGGTGACCTGCTTGAAGGGCGGCGCCACCTTGTTCTTGACGATTTTGACCCGGGTATCATTACCGAGGATCTCATCACCTCTCTTAATCGCACCGATGCGGCGAATATCGAGACGGACGGAGGAGTAGAATTTGAGCGCATTGCCACCGGTAGTCGTCTCAGGGTTACCAAACATGACCCCGATCTTCATACGGATCTGGTTAATAAAGATCACCAGCGTATTGGAGCGTTTGATATTTGCAGTCAGTTTACGTAGCGCCTGCGACATCAATCGCGCCTGCAGGCCCACGTGGGTATCTCCCATATCACCCTCCAGCTCCGCCTTTGGGGTCAAGGCTGCAACCGAATCGATCACCACTATATCCACCGCACCGGAGCGCACCAGCATATCGGTAATTTCCAGCGCCTGCTCACCGGTATCGGGCTGAGAGATCAGCAGATCATCGCTCTTCACACCCAGTTTCCCGGCATAGAGCGGGTCCAACGCATGTTCTGCATCGATAAAGGCAGCCGTACCACCGAGCTTCTGCATCTCTGCCACTGCGTGTAGCGTCAGTGTAGTTTTACCCGAGGATTCCGGGCCATAGATCTCGACCACACGACCACGCGGCAGGCCGCCTATACCCAGGGCAATATCCAGCCCCAACGAGCCGGTCGAGACTGTATCGATATCGCGCTGTGCATGATCATCCCCCAGACGCATCACTGAGCCTTTGCCGAACTGTCGCTCGATCTGACCCAGCGCAGCCTTTAACGCCTTTTTACGGTTCTCTTCCATGTCGGTGTGCCAATAGTATATTTCAAGAAAGCCGCGAATTATCCCATAAAAGCGGGGGCGTACCCACCCTGTTTTCAACTCTCTCCGGGGGGATCAACCCCATTCAAGGGGCCTCTGTCATTCGGGTAATTTCACACACCAACCGAGACAACCCCTGCAGTGCCACCACCACCGTCTGCCCGCGCACTGCATCCCGGTCCCCGTTGAAAATCTGCTGCTGCAGATGGCAGATACCCTCTCGATGTTGCCAGCCAAACCAGACCAGCCCCACCGGCTTTTCAGCACTTCCACCCGACGGCCCCGCAATCCCGCTTACCGCGACAGCGAATTCAGAACGGCTATTCTCCAACGCACCAGCGACCATCTCTCGCACGGTCTCTTCACTCACCGCTCCAAAATCACTCAGCGTTTGCGGTTTCACCCCCAACATCTCCACCTTCGCCTCGTTGGAGTAGGTGACAAAACCACGCTCAAACCAGGCCGTACTACCTGCCGGATCGGTCAATGACTTGGCAATCCACCCTGCGGTGCAGGATTCCGCCGCAGCCACCCGCCACCTCTTCTCCATCAACTGTAGTGATAGTTGTTGTGCGGCCTTCTCTATATCGGATTCAATCCCCATCTAACCCACCCTGTTATTGATTGAGCAGCCAGCCCCTATGACTGTGCCTCCATCATAATGAGCCAACCTGCAAATGTGAACAGATTCGTGGATGATCACTATATTCAGGGGTACCGGGAAACCCATCATCTGGCATAAGATTTATTGGCTAAGGAATCTCTGAACAAGTCTGGGTAGTTTGAATTGCGTCCATAGTGTCCAAGATCAAGGCGCATCCCAGAGTGTCTCTCTCGACCTAATACATCTCACCTTGAAAGATTGCAGCTTGAACCACTGATCATATTTGGGCGTCGAAATCGGTTGCTTTAACTGCTTATTATGGACACAATTATGAGCATAATAATTTTCAGATTGAACACTGTGGAACCCATCAATATGGAACGCGAGAATTGGTTTCAATGAGCAGTAAAACCCCTCAACACACTCCGGTGATGCAGCAGTTTCTCCGCATCAAGGCGGAGCACCCCGATGTGATGCTGTTCTATCGCATGGGGGACTTTTATGAGTTGTTCTATGACGATGCCAGGAAGGCTTCAGAGCTACTGGACATTACCCTGACCGCACGCGGTAAATCGGGTGGTGACCCAATCCCGATGGCGGGTGTCCCCTACCACGCAGCAGAGCAGTATCTGGCACGACTGGTCAAAATGGGCGAGTCAGTGGCGATCTGTGAGCAGGTGGGTGATCCCGCTACCAGCAAGGGGCCCGTTGAGCGGCAGGTAGCGCGTATCATCACCCCCGGTACGTTGACCGATGAGGCATTGATGGAAGAGAGCCATGAGAGTCTGCTGGTGGCGATTCTGGACCATGACGGGCGTTATGGGATGGCCCTGCTCTCTCTGGCTGCCGGCCGTTTCCAGTTGATGGAGATGGATGAGTTACAACTGCTGTTGGGCGAGCTGGAGCGGTTACAGCCTGCGGAGATCCTGTTTCGTGAAGAGTCCCCGCTACGCGAGCCGTTAGCTGGTCGTAATGGGCTGCGCCCACAACCGGAGTGGAATTTTGATCTGGAGAGTGCCGAGCGTGAACTGTCTCGTCAGTTCGGCACCAAGGATCTGAGCGGGTTTGGTTGTGAGGAGATGACTCTGGGGCTGGGTGCCGCTGGTGCCCTGTTGCAATATCTGCAACATACCCAGCGAGCCTCTCTACCCCATCTCAATACTATTCAAATTGTTCATCAACAGGAGCATGTGGTGATTGATGCGGCCAGTCGCCGTAATCTTGAAATCCTGTCCAACCTCTCCGGTGGCGAGACACATACACTGGCTGCAGTGATGGACCACACCTGTACCGCAATGGGCGGACGCATGTTACGACGCTGGCTCGGCAACCCGGTTCGTCACCGCGCTACGCTGGAACAGCGGCTGTTTGTGGTGGAGTCGATTCTGCAACAGCGACTACATGATCGCGTACGCCCGTTGCTGCGCACCATTGGAGATATGGAGCGTATTCTGTCTCGGGTGGCACTACGGAGTGCTCGCCCCCGTGATCTGGCACGTCTACGCGACTCACTCAACACACTGCCTGAGCTGCAACAGACACTGGCAGAGGATCAGACCGAATCTCTCAAATTGCTTGCTCAACAGATCTCCACCTTCCCGGATATTTCTGACCTGTTACAGAGGGCGGTCATTGAGAACCCACCGATGATCATCCGCGATGGCGGGGTCATCGCTACAGGCTACGATGCGGAACTGGATGAACTGCGCTCAATTCGCGAAAATGCCGGTGAACTATTACAGAATCTAGAGCTGCGCGAACGTGAACGCACCGGTATCGCCACCCTCAAGGTGGGTTACAACCGGGTCCATGGCTACTATATCGAGATCGGCAAGGCACAGAACGCCGAGATCCCCACCGAGTATGTGCGCCGCCAGACTCTGAAGATGGCAGAGCGNTTTATCACACCGGAGCTGAAAGAGTTTGAGGATAAGGTACTCTCTGCCAATGAGCGGGCACTGAGCCGTGAAAAAGGGCTCTACGAGGGGCTGATTCAGCAACTGATTGAGGTGTTGGCCCCGCTACAGCGCTGTTCCGATGGGGTGGCCGAACTGGATGTACTGACTAACCTGGCTGAACGTGCGGAACAGCTCGATTGGGTACGGCCGCAACTGGTTGAAGAGAGCGGCCTGCAAATAAGGGAAGGACGTCACCCGGTGGTGGAACAGGTCTCTGACAAGCCATTTGTTGCCAATGACCTGACACTGGATGAGACAACCCGAATGTGGATCATCACCGGGCCGAACATGGGTGGTAAAAGCACCTTTATGCGACAGAATGCGCTGATCGTGTTGCTGGCCCACATCGGCAGTTTTGTCCCCGCTGCTGCTGCCACTATCGGTATGGTAGACCGTATCTTCACCCGCATCGGGGCCTCGGATGATCTCGCGGGTGGGCGCTCGACCTTTATGGTGGAGATGACCGAGACCGCCAACATTCTCCACAACGCCAGTTATCGTAGCCTGGTATTGATGGATGAGATTGGACGCGGTACCAGCACCTATGATGGCCTCTCTCTGGCTGGAGCCTGTGCAGAACATCTGGTGCGGGAGCATGGAGCACTGACTCTGTTTGCCACCCACTACTTTGAGCTGACCGCAATGCCTGAACAGATCTCCGAGGTGCAGAATGTCCACCTCGATGCAGCAGAACATGGAGAGGGGATTGTCTTCCTGCATGCTGTACGCCCCGGCCCGGCCAACCAGAGCTACGGACTACAGGTTGCCAGCCTGGCAGGCATTCCCAAAGTGGTCATCCAACAGGCACAGCAGAAGCTGGTAGCGCTGGAACAGGAACAGGTTGTCAGCCTCTCAAAACCCCTAAAACCCTCGAAATCTCAAGCGGAGACAGAGCATGATAGCTTTCAGCAGTTTTCACTCTTTTCCACCTCTGCAGTCGAGGAGTCGTTGCGTGAAATCAACCCGGATGAGCTGACTCCACGCGAGGCGCTAGAGGCACTCTATCGTCTGAAAGAGATCCCGTAAAATCGCAACTATAGCCCCAGTTTCTGCAGTAAGTTCTTGGCTGGCATGTAACCTCCGATCACCTCACCATTATCAATGACGATATGAGGTGTCCCCTTTAAGCCGAAGGACTTAGCCAACTGGATTTGGGAAACGATGGGGGTCTCACAAGCTTTATCGTCTGGCTGCATTCCCGATTTGGCCAGCGTCATCGCTGCTGCGCGATCTTCAGCACACCAGACATTGACCGCCTTATCATAGGAGGGTGAATTGATACCCGCCCGTGGATAAAGCAGATAACGTAATTTGACCCCTGCATCCAGTAACACCTGACGCTCCTCATGCAGCCGCACACAGTAGGGGCAGTCGATATCGGTAAAGATAGTCAGGGTACGTATGGTCTGTTTGGGGCTATAGACTACAAGCTCTGACTCATCCAATCCGTCCAGTATCTCAACCCTTGCTGAGGAGACGACGGCATCGGTCAGATTCTTGCGTTGCTGCAGATCCAACATCTCACCATCAATGAGATAGCGTCCATCGGCAGAGAGATAGAGAATGGTGGTACCAAAGCGAGCCATATAGAGGCCGGGGACCGGGGTCTGTTTAACCTCTGTCGGAATATTGGTGGGTACCAGACGTTGCAGCTGTTCTGTTACAGTGGAGGGCACCTCATCACCTGCATGTAGTAGTGAACTGACGCTCAATAGGGCACCGACAGCAGCCCATTTCACACAACTTATCTTTTTATTTATCAATTTCAATCCTCTTGTTTACCCTCTCGGGTGGTGTTCATGGTGCACATTTTTCAATCGCTCTTGTGCTACATAGGTATAAATCTGGGTTGTAGAGAGATCACTATGCCCCAGTAACATCTGCACAGAGCGGAGATCTGCTCCATGATTCAGCAAATGGGTGGCAAAGGCGTGACGTAGCGTATGGGGAGAGAAGTGGGTTGAGATCCTCACTGTCTCACCATACTTTTTCAACCGGGTCCAAAAGGCTTGCCGCGTCATTCCCGCCCCTCTTGAAGTGACAAAGAGGGTATCGGATATTCGTCCCCGCATCAAATCGGCCCGCCCCTCCCGAAGATAGTACTCTACCCACTGCAACGCCTCTTCACCCAGCGGAACGAGCCGCTCTTTGCTCCCCTTACCCAAAACTCTGGCAACCCCCTGACGCAAGTTGAGGGAGTCAAGACGTAGCGTAATCAATTCGGTAACCCGTAATCCACCACCATACATCAACTCAATCATCGCCCGGTCTCTCAATCCCAGTGGAGTCTCAATCTCTGGCGCCTCCAGCAACGCTTCAACCTCTTGCTCACTGAGCGCTTTGGGCAGTGGTCTTCCAATCTTCGGGGAGCTAATCTGTGCGGTAGGATCATCACTGCGTATACCCTGATGAATCAGGTAGCGGTAAAAGCGGCGCATCGTACTCAACACCCTGGCAATTGTTCTTGCCTGATATTTACGCTTCTGATGCAACTCTGCAAGATAGAGTTGCAGCTGTGGTTGTCCCGCTGCTATTAATTGAGGAGCACTCTTTTCCGACAACCAACGAACCAGCTGCTTCAGGTCACTGCGATAGGCTGCCAGAGTATGGTCGCTCATACCTCGCTCGACCCATAAGGCATCCAGAAAGCTCTCTACATAACGTTGAGTGTCAGCATCCATAGCCTTCCCTTAAAACTAAAAAAGGCAAATCCATTCAATGGATCTGCCTTTTACATAAAACTGCACCGTTAAGTTTACGATCTGAACCTTCTATGAGCCAGAACGGCGAAACACCACCACTGCTGCTCAAGTTAAATTAGACCGGTAAACCAGATCCGTTAATTTAAATCTTCTCGCGAATTCTCGCAGCCTTGCCTGTACGCTCACGCATGTAGTAGAGCTTGGCACGACGCACCACACCGCGACGCTTAACAGTAATGGTATCAATCAGGGTGCTGTAAGTCTGGAACACACGCTCTACACCTTCACCGTAAGAGATTTTACGCAGTGTGAAGGATGAGTTCAGACCACGATTCTTCTTTGCTATACAGAGACCTTCAAAGGCCTGTAGACGTTCACGTTCACCCTCTTTTACCTTAACCTGGACAATTACTGTATCGCCTGCGCCAAAGTCAGGGATATCACGACCCATCTGCTCTGCTTCTAATGCTTGAATAATATTGCTCATCACTCTGATCCGTTACGTTATCTTGAAACAACACACTGCCTCTTCGGCACTGGTTTTAAGTGCGCGTATTATACGGTTTTACAAAATAATATCACCTGATAATTCCACTTAATTTTTCTATGCCCCGTTTTCACTCTGACTGAAGAAGATCCGGGCGTCGCTGCTGTGTCCGACACTCTGCCTGAGAATGCCGCCACTGTGCAATTTTCTGGTGATTGCCACTCAACAAGACTTCGGGAACTCGCCGCCCCCCAATCTCTTCAGGTCGACTGTAGTGGGGATAATCCAGCAACCCATCTGAAAACGAGTCTTCAGCGGCAGAATCGGCATGCCCCAACGCACCCGGCAGCAACCGAATCACCGCATCCATCAACACCATGGCGGGCAGCTCTCCACCGCTGACCACATAATCTCCAATCGAGATCTCCTCATCAACTTCATCCTCGATCAGTCGCTCATCCACCCCTTCATACCGACCTGCCAACAGAATCAGCCCTGACATCTGACTCAGTGCCTGTACACGCTGCTGGGTCAATGGCACCCCTTGAGGCGAGAGGTAAATCAGATGGCTCTGCTCAATTCCCTGCCGCTGCTGCTGTGCCCTCAGGTGTTCTATCGACCGCTTTAACGGTTGATAGAGCATCACCATTCCGGGGCCACCACCATAGGGGCGATCATCTACGGTGCGGTGACGATCCTCTGTAAAGTCCCGGGGGTTACAACCATGAATTTCAACCAGCCCACGCTCAACGGCACGGCCTGTCACACCAAACCCTCTAATCGCTTCCAGTATCTCGGGGAAGATGCTGACCAAATCAATCCGCATTGCTAGAAATCAGCTTCCCAGTCTACCGTAATACACTGTTTTTCTATATCGACATCCAGTAGCCATGGCTCAATAAAAGGGATCAACTGCTCACTGCCCTGACGCTTGACGACCATCACATCGTTGGCACCTGTCTCCATCATGGTGACCACCTCTCCCAGACTCTCCTGCTGCTGATTCATCACCTGGCAACCCATCAGGTCGGACCAGTAATACTCATTGACCTCTAACGGCTTAAGCTGATCCATCTGTATTGAGATCTCAGCACCGATCAGTACCTCTGCTGCGGTGCGATCTTCAAAACCTTCCAACTGAACGATCACCCCTTTACCCTGGCGCTTCCCCTGCCGAATCCGGACGCTCTTTCCGATCCCGTTCTGACTCAACATCCACTCTTTATAGCTGAGGATATTTTCTCGTGGACTGGTATCCGAATGAATTTTGACCCAGCCGCGCACACCAAAAAGCCCACTGATGTGTCCTAATATAACTGGAGAATCAGAGGGCTTTTTAATCATCAAATCAAACCAGAGGCTCGCTCTTGTGAGCGTAGCCTGTCAGTCCAGATTCAGGCTGCAGTCTTGCTCAGCTCTTTGACCAGACTTGCAACACGATCTGAAGGCTGAGCACCTTTAGAGATCCAATGCTCTACACGCTCGACATTCATTTCCAGGCGCTTCTCATTTCCAGAGGCTACCGGGTTGAAATAACCGAGCTTCTCCAGAAAACGGCCATCACGGCTATTACGCTTGTCTGTAGCAACAATACGGTAAAAAGGGCGCTTTTTCGCACCACCTCGTGCAAGTCGGATAACTACCATTTTTTTTCTCAATACTCAAAATTTAAGGGGGTGAAAAAAACCGATCCAATACTGGTCGGCTCTTAATCTGGCGCGGATTATACTGAAGTGGCCTTTTAAAGTGAAGTTTTTAAGT
>DUYW01000078.1 GCA_013349825.1 Gammaproteobacteria bacterium
TCACCAAATACCCACCATCAATAATTATCTGAATCTGCTCCTCTGTGTAGCCCGAGTATAGGGCTGGAGCCTCTTCCAGTTTCTCAACAGCCTGTTTTGTAGCTCGGAATAAGGTAATCGCTTCCCACTCGTCATTAGTTACTTCGATTGTTTTCATCTCCGCTCTCCAGTAATCATTAACCACACATCATCTGCATGAGATTTAATAACCTGCGTCCATGCTTCTTTTGATGAGTGCCAGTCTTTTGGTGTGTACATCCCTACTGTGTTCCAATCAAAATACAAATCACCTTCCGAAATATAAGTACGGTATTTCCGCTGTTCCTTGTTATCCCAATCAGCAACCCAATCACCCTCAGCCTCTCGCAGTGCGTCAAGTACACTCTGGGTTGCTAACTGACGGTCACGGTATAGCTCAGCCTCTGCTTGAGTTTTAAAGTAGCTGCCCAGAAGGTATCTCCATTGATCACTGGTATTGTCATATTCGTAAGTAGATACGACCTTACCTTCAACATTAACCGTGTAATATCTATGGCCTTTCTCAGCCTTCCAGCGTTTATTGCTGACTGGTTTGGCCTTGAGTTTCTTTATCTCTTCGCCTAAGTCGGCATATTTCTGTTCTAGTTCTTGTATGTTCATTTCTCATATTCCTTTTAATAGGTGAACTTTTGTCGTATCTCTAAAGGGGCGTTTTTAAAAGGTTCTACATTTTCAAATAACCATCTTAAATACGAATCGTCATTTAGATCAGCTATTGTAGTTCCCTTATATTTCCCGAAAGTTAATTCTGTGTTGCCAAGAGTCAGTCTTTTATCTACATTAGTCTCAGGCATCTGATTCTTTACAGGTATTGGACCTCTTGCAAACTCAAAAGTAGCTCCAGGTTGATACGGAGTGCTTTTGTTAAAACCTCTCACCTCACGTACAGTCTTCCCATACCAACCCTTCGAGCCATACTCTCTATTTAATCTCATCCATAAGAAGAAATTCATAACGCCACCTCCATACATAGAGGTAGTTTCTACAGTGTCTGACTGCCCCATATACCAAATTCTAGTGAATCTGTAAAAGTCGGTAGGCTCTAAAATGTCATCATCTTCTAAGAGCTGTATCGTAACCATTTCTCATATCCTTTTAATAGGTGGCGGAGGCAGGGCGTTAACCCCACTCTTCTTTTTTATGCGGGGTAGTCACCGCAGCATCTAGTGCTTTGCCTTTTTAGCGTTTGCTTTCTACGCCACACCGCCATAAACTTTTACTCTTCAATCTCCCCGCCAGCAATCTCAGCTTCAGTAGCAGGGCGGCAGTGTCTCCAAGCGCAGGCTCTACCATCTGCACTGAACGACGTTCGACAATAAAGCCACGTCTTTGGTTTTCCATAACAGTCTACACCGGCGAAATATCCCTTATACTTGTGGCCACTTTTATTCCAACAAACCACAGGGTCATCTAGCTTGATGTCATCCCAAGGCATTACTTCTGTGATGTAGGGTTCCCTACAAAAATGTAACTCTTCGGTTAAGGCAAACATATCCTCTATTCCACTCTCACGAGTGACTAGGCACAGGACTGGGTGATTTTCATGTTTAAGATCAACACATACAATCCGCGCATCGCGTCCATCTTTAGTACGCCACTTCTTATTCATTAACTCTTTCATTCTGGAACCTCGACTTTTTTGTCTTCTGATGATTACATTAACTAATGGCATTCCATCGTTCTTAACAATAGTATACCCGTCTGCCTCGGCTCTCCGTTGCTGATAATGTGATCTACGTTTCATCATTTAATCCTCTTCAGTGATTTGCGCCATTTGTTTTTATTTAGAGTTTTACCGATGATTTCATTCTGTGCCTTACTCCACCAGGCATCAATATGTTCTTTTCCAAATAATACCGTGAGATATGGCTTTTCCTTGTATACCCACCAGGTCCCACTTTTATCTTGAGCTATCCAATTAGCCCACTCGGGGACTTGTACTTTGAGTCCTACTTGTCGTTTCATTATTTCTCTCCCATGATACTTGGTTTAAAAGTAAGTACCGGTTTACATATAATGCCTTGCGGTGCTCCAGTCTCACATGCCATGCAACCTACGACATAGCCGCTAATTGTCAGTGCGCCGACTAGCGATAACAGAAAGGTTGCAAGGTATACAGCTATAATCACTGCTGTTAATCGCTCGCCCCATGGCAGGTCATTTACTTGCCGTAGTGCTTTCTTGTTGGCAAGGCACTGGCATGAAGGTTTACTACAGACCCCTGCTGTGACCTCGCCATGCTCGCCACAAATATCGCATTTTGGTAATTGGTTAACTGTTCCTGTCATTTCTGTATCTCCTTAAATTATTAACAAATAAAGGTTCTTAACGGGAACCACTCGGTATGATCAGGTGCGCTTTTTTGATCTACAATCAATGATTGCAGCAAAAAAAGGAGGTGCGCCGAAGCCCTCATACTGCTGGTGTTATTCAATGCACGGATACCGCCAGCCGACCCGCCCATGATCCACGTCCCTTAAAGGAACCCCCGCCATAGAAAGGGATTTATACCAAAATATCTAGTTCAATAGTTCCCTGAATCTCGTTCAACAAATCCCACAATTGATCTGCATTCATTTCGTTTGTACGACTCTCTGCAAGCCTATGGACTTCCAGTATGATCTCCCTGTCTGTCATTTTCTTATCCTCCATCACTTAACTCCTTTTTGCTTGCTTGATGTAATACATTATACAGGTATTTATTTCAGAGTCAACACATTAAACAACTTTCTTTGCTCCATAACAACTTTTCTTGATATAATACAGCTATGGACAAGCGACAAGCAATATTTTTGAGTGGCGGAACTCAAAAACACTTAGCTGAAGTTATTGGGGTGACTCAACAAGCGGCTTCAAAGATACCAGCAGACCTCCCTCGCAAGTGGCAGGACAGGATAGTAGGCGCACTACTTAGAAACAGACTTATCTCTCCAGAGACAGCTATTTCTCTCTTGTAAGGCGCTTCATTTCGGACCAAGCAAGCATTCCAGCGTCCCGATTATGCTCATTTGAGCGCCCTACCCAACCAGTAATCTTGTTGAAGTTCTTTGCTGGAACCTTTCCCCTTGGATGAACTCTAATAACCTCAAAACCCAGCCTTTCTATACCGTCTGCCAGTAGCTTCGCCTCTCGGATAACTCCACCCACGTCAATAGCGGCACCGTTACCATGCCAGTTGGTCTTGGTGGTCGGGACTTCTATTACGACTAGGGTTTCTCGTCTATCAAAATTATCCAGATAGTTATAAGCACTCCAGAAGTCTAGTGTCTGTAGGACTTCAAGTTTATTGGTTGTTACGTTTAATTTAGCCACACCCGTACTTGATCCTGGATCAATCCCAACTATGTGGTTGTATTTCAAAACTCAACTCCTTTAATCTCTGGATATTTACCAGACTTATCGACATGGATACCCTTCGCTGACTTCAGTACGTCTACTCTATTCAACGCCTCAATTACTGTGTCTGGAACGACTGTATCTGTTCTTGCATACCACCATGCGACTGCCTTTGTTCGTGGAAATCCATGATGCTCAAAACAGACCCACTCCGAGCAGATCTCCAGTAACCCCATCCAGTAAGTCACCCTCATACTATATTGCCCTCCCTTCTTTGTGTGTTTACTGTAAGTGGTCCTATCAACCTTATACAATGTCGCCCTACCTGTTTCATGGATGGATAGTGCGGCTGCTGTACTGGCTGTAGCTTCGTGCTTTGGCTTCTCAATGATCTCAAACTCATATCCACAATCAGCGCAAATCCTGACGTTTGCATGACATATAGCTCCACACCCCAAACAATATTTTTGTGGTGCTTCTCCACCAGACCCTCGTTTCTTTGACTTCCCCTTGATCTGGTCAATGGGGCCGTGACGGTTTAGGTTTCCACTAAAGTCTAATAGAAGACAATCCTTCTTCCCTGTCTCTGGAGATAATCGTGTCCCTCTTCCAGCCATTTGAACCAATAACCCTGGACTTTGTGTTGGCCTAAGAAAAGCAATTAAATCTACCGTTGGAGCATTAAATCCTGTTGTCAGTACATCCACACCTACAAGGCATTTGATCTCAAGGCTCTTGAACCTCTTGATCGCTTTAGCCCGTTCAACCTTGGCAGTCTTTCCAGTTATACATACAGTATCGACACCCTGATCAATAAGCTCCTGCTGAACATGGTTAGCATGATCAACG
Source organism: Gammaproteobacteria bacterium (assembly GCA_013349825.1). Taxonomy (GTDB): domain Bacteria; phylum Pseudomonadota; class Gammaproteobacteria; genus Thiopontia. Next base: position 4,225 of record DUYW01000078.1, read on the forward strand.
CCAGAGCAAAATACGATCCACGATACTCTATCTTGACCAAACTCAATAATCTCAGCAACCGCTTTCCGCGTAATCTCATCTTTATCAAATTTCTCATTCACCTCTTTACTGATGAATTCACCCGCTCTCGTGTGAAGCCCTTGAGTATCCACGCGGTTGATGACGGGCTTACTGATCAATGGGGAAAGGTAGTTATGCTCAAAGAACCACAGCATATTCTTATCATAAATCACCTCATCAAACAATGCTTCATCCCCATCAGTCAGCAATCCTCCCTTTAGCCTAAAGTCAGTAGCAGTTAAACCCCAGATCTTTACATTAGGGTTTATTTGCTGCATCTCTTTCAAAAACTTGCGATAAATCCCAGTCTCTGTAGAGCTAATAAGGTGCGCTTCATCAATGCAGATTAGGTCGAAACTCCCAAGGTGCATAGCTTTCTTATGCACAGTTTGAATTGAGGCAAAGATCACCCGTTCATAGCAGTCACGGCGATTTAATCCAGCAGCATTAATCCCTACCTTCCCGCCCCAGATCTCCTCTAGTGTTTCAGCGTTTTGCCCCACTAGATCTACGGTATGAACAAGACATAAAACCCTCTTGTCTGTTGTTCTCTCCAGTACATCCTTAAACACAGACGCAATAACGAATGCTTTGCCTGTACCTGTTGGAAGAACAGTAAGAGCTACGGTATCTTTTGATCTGAAATGAGAATATAAAGACTGTACCGCCTCCTCTTGGTAGTCACGAAGTTTCAATGCACAACCTTACCCGCAGACAGGACTTTTCGTAAATCATCCATGGTCTCCATCTTGTACTCCACGCCATCAACTTTGGCAACAAAACCCTTCTCTCCACAATCATTGTCGTAAACCCACCACTCCAGCCACTCTTCATCATCGTTAATTAGTCTACCCAGCGCCTTCAGAAGTAGAAGAGAGCAGACGTGGGCGCTTTCTAATATCGGAGATTCAGGTGCTACCATTATTGTGGATGCTGCTTTAAACGATACCTCTTGTGACAGATTAAGATCACTTATTGCCTGTTCTACAAACTTCCATGTGTCATCACTTATCATTAAAAACTCTCCTCTCTGGGTTAGTCTTGTTTAGAGTCTCAGAACTAACAATAGTCCCTCCAAATACATCCCTTAATTCATTCAATGTTTCGTCCTTTATGACTTCTGGGTTCAGGTGCCACATTTCACTACTCTTGTAGCCTCCATCACCATTAATTGCCTCTGTTCCATCTGGCAGCAAGTACACCACACTGTTACCATTCGTATCATCGACCTCATACGGTAGTAGTGACGGGATGTATAGATGGCTGGGACACTTACTACTGACCCTCTGCTTCTCTGTAGAGACGTGAGCATTGTACTTCTCGCACCTCCATAACCCTCTATTCTCTGAATCAATCTCAGGAGTTGAGTGTAGGCACGTTCTACAGTTCACAGCTACTGATTCATTGTTCCAGCAGACCCCTCTAAAATCACACATATTACACAGGTAAAATGTCTTCTTGCCTGACACTCTCTCCAGTGGGTTCTGTGAAGTGATGATCTTGGTTGCTTTGTGTATCAACTTATCAAACAGCTCTTGATCATACTCTACGACCTCCTGATACAGTTCGTCGGTGTCTTTGTTCTTCACAAGGTAGTATGCGTAGGAGAGATTCGCCCAGCCCATGTATAGGGTCATCTGGCAGTAGTGCTTATATTGACTCTTCTCGACTCCATCCTTCTTTAGACTTTGGAAGTATTTACCCGCCATTGTCTTAAATTCAAGGATTGCCACTTTTTTAAGCACTTCCTCAAGACCCTGACCTTTTCCATCACAAGATCCTCCAAAGTGACCACCAATTACACTCCATGAAAACTGTGTTTTTGTTCCTGGAACAAATTGAGAGACATTGACCCCGACTTTCTTCAGAGCATCTATCAGTCTATCTTCTTCCAGATGTCCGGTCTGAAACAGCCGTAACAGCCTTCCATCGAACTTTCTCTCACTAGCCCATCTGAATGTATACCAAAGTTTTCGGGAACACTGATCACCGATTATAGAGGCTCCCAGATGGGGTCTATTGGTGGAATCCGCATGATCCTCTGCGTACTTGTAGATCTTCTCTACTGTATCCATGGTTGCTCCTGATTTCCAAGGTTAAAAAACCACCCCCCATCTAGTAGGAGGTGGTTGTTGTTGTACGATTGAACTCTAAAATGGAATGTCGTCGTCTTCCTTAGAGGCAGGAGCAGAGGCAGTAGCAGGAGTAGCTTTACTGTCGATCTTAGATCCATCAACCATTAGCCATTCTTTCACCTTGTTCTTATCAGGGTACGATCCACCGTCTTCAATTGACAGTTTCACAGCAAACGGAATGTCGTGTAGTTCTGTTGTGTTACTGACTTGCATCTTGCCTGTAACGTGGCAGATACTAGAGAGAGTCTGTTTTGAGATACGTTCTGCAACAGGACTGCTAGAGTGTTGCATATTCAGGAATTCAGTGAAAATGTGTCCCTGAAACGGACCCTCAACGATCTGCATCTTCAGGAGAATTCCGCTTCCTTTTGCGGTCGGTTTACCCTCACTATCCGTTATGATTGCCTTGTAAATTCCTGCTGGAGCAGCAGATGAATTAGGTGCTACGGTTGTAGCGTCAAAATTACCGATATCGGCCATGATTTTATTTCCTTTGTAGTTGTAGGGGATGGTTAAAAATTAAATTACAGGAAGATAGTCACTAAACGGATTATCAACCAAAGTGAAAGGTAACGGTTCAGTGATGCCTAAGCGATTCTTGGATACATTGGATGCAGACAGATGACAGATGATCTCACGCTCACCAGAATCAATTGCTCGTTTCTTTTCGTCCTCTCCACCCTTCAAATAGGTCTTGAGGCGGGTATGGGCCACCACATCAGCATTTCCAACATAGTGGGGTATGGATTTCTTGTGGAGGTTTGCGATAGTGTATCTCTGAAATGGGTCAGAATCTGGCAGGGTTATATCCTCTACGCCGCTATGAGCGATATAAATTACGTGCATCCCTTTTACTGTGGATAGTTTTCCAGTCCACTCACGAATCTTACGATTCTCTTCAGCCAGCATAGCGTATGCACTACCATAACCCCCATGGGATGAAGCAAATGATTTCGCCCCTGGATCAGCATCAAGGATCTCTTTCTCGAACATCGTATTTAATTGAGTGATCGAGTCAATAACGACTGTTTTAAACGCATGATCCTCTTGAGCGAGAACTCTTATTGCATCAAATACGTCTCCTGAGTTTTCAGCCAATGGAAATGCTTGTACGTTACCTCCATGTACATCCATCAACCCATCCTCAGTTGTGATGAAAATAGGGTCTGGGAACAGGCTACCAAGAGTGCTATTATGGGTAACAACAAACTCGTCAGTAAGATATAAACTGTCATCATTATCAACAACAATACACTGCTGCTCTTCTTTTCCGACAATAGAAATATCTTTAATTCTGCGAGCCATCCTGTATTTCTCATTAAGTTTCCACTGGCTTGCCTTGCGATTAAGTTTGAATGGATTGAAGTGAGTTTTAACATTAACAGAGTATTCTATGCCTTTATTTTCACTCGTTCTATCGTAGCTGCGCTTGATAGCAATACCGCCAAGAGACTGTGTTAGCCATATTAAATCGTCAGCCAGCCTTTCAGATTTTGTACTGAATGATGTGCGGTTTTTACTACATGAGCCATCAGTATCCATCAACCCAAACAACAACTCCTTGCGATCATCAACGGACGCAAACTTGTATTCATCGGGGATAAACTTATACTTAGACCGTACATCCAAGCCAACACTTTTAATATGCCGCAGTAACAGATTAGGATAGCCGCTGCCTTTACCAATAGTGTATTGCATACATCCGCCAGTGTCCCTGCCTTTTATAAAATTACATGAATCATCTAACAAAGACTCCATCCGATGTTTAATAAAAATGTCCTGCAATGGGTTACTAAACAACACGGTGCTGGCAACCAAGGACCCATCGCCAATCAATGCGCCAATTACGTATGGAGGATAGGCTGTCTCTTCACTATCAAACTTAACAGGCTTGCACAGTGGTATCTTGTACTTGAGTTGCCCTCCTTTTTTCTTGTATTTTTCCATCAACTCATACAGGGGCATAGTAATCTCGCCTTTTCTGTAGTCGATCACTGTCCACAAGTGATTGTATCCACACCGCACCTTAGAGCCGTCAGAGAGCGTCAATTCGTAAACATCCTTTACACCTTGAGGGAATATATGTGTAACTTTTGTTTTCTTTCCGTTTCTACCTACAACATAATCACCAATCTTCAGCTCACCCATGGTAGTCTCACCAGTGGGAGTTATAATTGTTGATGATATAGGTTGCTCCTTACCCGTTCCGGGTTCACCTATTACTGTCATAATGATAGGCCGCTTTTTTGGCTTACCTATCGAATCTAAACTAATTGCCATTTTCTTTCTCCTTTTTTAGCTCAAAATACTCTTTCACCATCATCCCAACAATTTCACCATTCTTCACGAGTAGCCTGTATGCGTCTTCTTCACTAGGCGACCAGGTAGTGATAGCTGCTGCTTGTATCCCTGATAATGCGGCCATAATGAAAGCAAACTCTTCGGTTGATGAAAAACCCGACTCCTCTATCTTCTTTTCAACAATAGAGTGAAACTCAACATTTACGTCATAAACCAAGCGAGATATTTCTTCATCATTCATCATCAATAACCTTATACGAGATTGTAGGCTGCCCCTCTTTCTCAACAAGGCACTCTTCAACAATGTTCCTATCTTTGTCGCCTAACAAGTTAAACCCCTTCTTATTCAGGGAATATTTCGTGTTGAACACATTATTGATTGTCTCTCCATCCAGTGAGTCCATCACTCCCCCCAACTTCTTGCTGTCGATGGTTGTGTTGAGTGGACGCTTAACTGTTACCTTGTAATTATCCGTATTAGTCGTCTTGGATGACCCTACTTCTGGAATATACGAATCAGGTAGAGTTCCAATCAACTGATCACGAAGTTCAAGTTCCTCTTTCTTCCATCGTGCGAGTTGTGTAACTGCGTTCTGGTGTTGTTTTAGAATACTCATTCAATCTCCCTCTTCCACTGTTCAATGTAGCCCTTCAGGACTGTGACTATGAGATAACCCGTTGGACGATCATCCTCCTTAGCTATCTCTTTCATTCCCTCCCAGACCCAAACAGGCATCCTGATCCCGCGCATTGTGATATTGTCTTCATCTTTACTCATTTTTAATCCTCTTTAGTTCCGTATTGAGTACATACCATTATACTCTGATTGGTCTTAGTGTCAATACCTTTTTATCATATTGACAAATGAGAGTAGAATCAGTATAACGTGGTTCGTAAGTTAATTTTTATAATTTAGAGGTGTATATGGTTGATCTGGTAAAGATGACAGGAGGTAAGTTCAACGTGACTGAGTTGACAACAGGTAATGAGTTTTTGGATCGTGCGCTCTCTTATGTAAATGTAGGGTGGTACATCTTCCCTGTATGGGGTGTGACTAACGGTCAGTGTGACTGTGGGGACATTACTTGTAGTAACCAAGGGAAACACCCACACCCATCCTCCAGAACCTCAGACGGTCAGTTGGGGATGAATGCAGCGACCCTGAACCCTGAACAGGTAAAAGAGTGGTGGACGAAGAACCCCACAATGAACATTGGTTGCCACATGGAGAGATCTGGGTTAATTGCGGTAGACATAGATCCGAGAAACGGTGGTTTATTGTCGATGGAGTTATTAGAGGAGGAACATGGGCTGATTACTTCGGATGTCCTCCAGTTCACGGGAGGTGGTGGTGAACACAGGATCTTCCAACTTCCAAAAAACCAGAACTTCCCAGGTAAACTCGCTAAGGGTGTTGATCTAAAAGCGAACGGTTACATTATTGTTGAGCCATCCACGCATAAATCGGGTGGTACGTATGAGTTTGAAGGCTCTAGTGACCCTACAGATGGATGTCTTCCATCTCCATTACCAGACTGGATACGTGGTTATACAAAGTCTGACTTTACGACTGATAAGCCCAAACTCGTCTCAAAACACCTACCTTTGGAGCAAAAACAGGACTTAATAGACTGTCTACAGTTTATTGACAGTAACGACAGGGAGGTGTGGGTTAATGTGGGTAATGCCCTCAGTCCTTACAACCAAGATGGTTTTGACATCTGGGACAGGTGGTCACAAACTTCAGATAAGTACAACGAGAAGGATACAATCAGGGTCTGGAGATCATTGAAGTACGGGAGTTTTACGATCTCTTCCATCTTCCATCTTGCACAAACTAACGGATGGACAAACCCCCAGTCGATAGGTGGTAGTCCGGAAATACCTGCTGAAGAGGTTAAAATAGACGAACAACCACCCGTAAAACCGATAGAAACAGAAGAAACCACGACTGAAGAGGTGAAAATAACCCCTTTCCCCCGATTAAACAAAACAATAGACTGGCTGGATAAATACTCAACAAAATCTAATCCGGTAATCTCACTCGCGGGTTCTCTATCCATCGTTCAAGCGGCGACAGCCCGTGTCTACCGTTCTGAACACTATTACAACGGTACAACTGCCTATATCGCGGTAGTCGCGCGTACAGGTGCGGGTAAGGACTACATCAGAAAGGCGTTCTCCCGCCTATTTTCAGAAGCTGGATACTCAAACAATACATCAGTGGGTAATTTTATCTCAGGTGCATCCATCAGAGACACACTCGCAGAATATCCATGGGTAATTGCGTACCTCGATGAGTTTGGAGACATGATTAAACACGGAACTCAAGACAAGGGTGGACCTGCCAGAGATAGATTATCGACACTTCGTAAAGCGTACTCTACAGAAGGTGAACTAGAAAGAACTGCGTACGCAAACAGAAACAGAGGAACAAATCTTGATTCTACGTCTCTATCCTCCCCTGTAATCGACCCCCACTTAGGTATTGTAGGTCTCACTACTAAACAACAGTTCCTCTCTGCCATCTCTGAAGGGATGTTGGAAGACGGAACAATGAACAGGTTTATCTACCTGAGTGCGGATGCCACACCCTCATACAACAGACTTCCACAGTTTGAACCTCCAAAGTGGTTAGTCACCCATGTACAAGACTTGAGAAGTGGTGGTCCCAATGTAGCCTCTACAGGTGTAGACATCCAAAGTGCAGAAATTGCGGATATGCGCCCTACATACCAAACTGTCTCTTGGGCTGAAGATGCGCTCATATACTACAGAGAAATAGGTGATGTGGAAGACCCAACCACTATTATAGGTAGTTGGTGTAAAGACTCGTCACAACGAACCCAGATGGCCGCTCGTGCGCGTGAAAACGCTATGAGACTCGCAACAGGTATTACAGTGTATGAGTCCTTCCACGAGATCACTAAAGAAACCCTCCAATGGTGTTTCGAGTTCGTCTTCCAATGTGTTAATGACTTCCACCTTATCTACCTAGAACACGCCCAAACAGACAAAAGACTCGAACAGATGAGAATCATTATTAACGCCATTGTCAAACAACACAATCTAAAGAAGTCACGCTCCGGATATAACGGTGTTACAAAGTCCGAATTAACCCTTAAAACAACCAAAAAGCTCGACAGGAAAACACGTGACACAATTATGGCAGACCTTATTGAGTCAGGAATGGTCAGTATGGACTCTGTACATAATGGAGGAGATGGAAAAGGTGGGAGAGTTGTTACGAAATATACCCCCAATGTTAAACGATGTGTGGCGTTTTTGAAGGCTGAGGAGTAGGTTTTTTAGGTTGAATTTTGGGTTGAGGAGTAGGTTTTTTAGGTTGAATTTTGGGCTGAGGAATGGTTTTTTTAGGTTGAATTTTGGGCTGAATTTTGGGTTGAATTTTGG
>DUYW01000079.1 GCA_013349825.1 Gammaproteobacteria bacterium
CGAGGGGAAGCTGGTTTGAGACAGATTTTGTCATCTTTTGAGGCGAATAGTTCCACTATTTAACGAAAAGGATGGGGAAATATGGCCAAATTCAGTTTTTCCGCAGTAGATTCTCTATTCTCGGACAAGCTCCTAGGTGGCTATCGAGTCTGTAGCAACTGATGGCGAGCATACTGCTGGTAATCGTTACGACGCTTGCAGCAATAGCTCCTCATCTGCGCAATTTTAAAGAAGGAGAGAGAGAGTACCCAACTCAACACTACCTTAGCCACAAAGAGAATCGAAACCCCTAAAGACAATGCGATCAATGCCATAATCATTTTGCTACTCCTTCATTATTAACGATAAGAGTTATTATACGCAAACGATAACGATTATCAATTGTTTTTTAATTTTTTAGCTACCCCTCTTTGCCAACCCCAACCTACACCTGACAACTTTTGCAATGCCCATAAATGGTCAGAGAGTGGTCAATCGTCTTGAAATTGTGTGCCTCAGAAACCTTGTACTGCAAACTCTCGATCTGTTCATCATGAAACTCTTCCACTGCACCACACTTGATGCACAGCAGGTGATCATGATGCTCACCACGATCCAACTCAAACACAGAGTGCCCTGTCTCAAAGTTATGTCTTTTCAGAATACCTGACTGCTCAAACTGCGTTAAAACCCGATAGACTGTTGCCAGACCGATCTCTTCATTGGTCTCGATCAGAATCCGGTAGACCTCCTCAGCACTCAGATGAATCTGCTCACTCTCTTCCAGTAGCCGCAAAATACGCATACGGGGGTGTGTAACCTTGAGTCCGGCCTCACGAATCTGCTCTCTCTCTGATAAAGTTTTGTCAATCACCCTCTATACTCCCCATTCTCTGCGAACACCGAAACTGATGAATAACGCAATTGATACTCATCTACAAAAGATTAACGATACCTTCTACAAACTGCAGGAACAAGGATTAAAAGCGCACCACCGGAATGGCTGCCTCTTTCTTCACGCCACGCTCCATCTGTTCAACTGCACCATCAATCCGCTGCCGGAGTTGGGCGGTTGCATGTTTGACGATCTGATTAACCTCACTGGAAGTTGATAGCGTATGCAGCTTATTACTGAGAGCCTCCAGCTGACGGTTACTACTCTTTCTCACCTCCCCGATCTCATACCTCAACTCTTGCACAATATTCTTCTCACGCCCATCCGCAGTATTGAGCGGACTTTCAATCGGATCATTATTTTGATGCTGTTGTATCTGCTCATCCAGAGACGCTACAACCTCTGATAACGCTGAAAGCTGGTGTTCAAGCTGAGAATGCTCTCCAACCTCACGCTGAACCCCGGAATGCTGTTGTTGCTGTAATTCATCAACAGATTGAGTTAGCCGTAAGATCTGTTTTTCAAATACGGAAGAGTCAAACCCCACAGCCACCCCTTCCTCATCAACCTTCTGCTCAAGACCACTTTCAAGCACAACCAACCGCTGTTGAAGTTGCTCCACCAACACGCCAGAGGGCTGCTGTTGCAACAACTCTTCAGAGCGTTTCTGCTGCTCCACAGATTGCGTCTCAACAGCAGATACCTGTTGAAACAACTGCTGCAGCCTCTGCTCTACCTCACCAGCGCCAATACCTTTACCCTCATTCTGTTTGAGAAATTGCTGCTGAATCTGCTCCATAGAGTGATTTAGCACATCAACCTGCTGATTCATCTGCTGTAAATAGGGTTCTTCGGACCATACCACTGCTGACCGCTCTACCGGGTCCTGAGACCCCATCTGCTGAAGCGTCTGCTCTAACAGATCTAACCGTTTACCAAAACTAACCACCTCACGTCGACTATAGGCTGCCACTTTTCCCATCTCAACACGGACCTCATTGATGGTTGTTGCGGTCTTTTGACTCTCATCCTGAAGCTGTTGCACAGCCTCAACCATTTTTTTCCACTCCCCTTCCAACAACTCCAACTCTTCATCAGAATGGCGCACAGTGTTTCGAGCCACTGTCTGAGGCAGATCCTGCAGATAAGCCTCTTGCCGTGGAACAGCTTCCGGTTCAACTGAGGCATGATAAGCCGGTTTTTGCTGGGAAATTTTATCCGGCTTTTCAATATCTTCAATTCCAACACCGGGATTGACTGCCGATTTTGAGGAACTCGATAATTGCTCCAGAGGACTCCCTTTAAAGCAGCGGTCAATACCCGGCTGCTTGATTGCCTCCTCTATATGTTCCGGGCTTCTTTTCAGACGATCCAAAACAAGGTGACTGATATCACTATTTATATTCATAGCATTGAGTATAAAAGGAGCTGTTGTGATGCACAACAATTGACCTCTAATGAACACAGATTTAAGACTCCATGAACAATCATCAATCTGTACTTCAGATTTACACAATCTGGTCGATAGTAGCAGTAATCAATTCAAGAGTTACAACAATGAAGGTTTTACTATGGATCACCAAACAGACTCAAAGAGCAAAAAGACATCAAAGAGCCGGCGTACTTCAATTCACTGGAGCGCCATGGGTGCCGGACTGCTGGCGGCAGTAATAATCTATCCAGAACAGCAACCGATCCTGATTTCGCTCAGTATCTCAAGTTTTCTGATGCACTACTTCGACAAAACCAATTTTGGTGAGGTTACAGAGCAAGTTTAATTTCTGCCTACACGTAAAAACGCTATACCAGACAGTTCGTAACTGCTGGTATAGCGCACTTTGTTCCGTAATAAATACCTTAAATCAAAACCAACCTATAACTCTATCAGGCTGCGTTCTCTATCGAGTCATCTTCAAAAAACTCATCCCGCTCTACACGATAGAAATGAATCAAGCGATATCCCAGATAGAGGACATATGGTGCTACCACCAGCAACATAACACCCAGATTAAAATTACCCGGTACCAAGCCATCATAAAATCGGTCTAAATTAATCCAACCTGTAACGGCAGAGATCCCCATAGGGAGTGCAATCAGTCCGACCACAAACCAGACCAAAAAACGGAGCCACTCTTCACCCAGCCACTCAACCCAGTCTATTATTCTGTTCATCATTCGTTCCTTATTTAGTTTTGTTATAGATAGCATAAAATCACGTTTATTTTTATGCAAATCTCATACCAATCATCAACAACATTTTTTTGTCGCTCAAACAGAATATGATTTCATTAATTATAACAGCATATTACAATAAATTAGAGTTACCATCCTCCTCTCAACAATAGTTTATCAAGCCCCATTGAAGCACTCACCCACCGTCACCATTCAGCATTACAGAAAAATGACGCCACAATTCCCAGCAGAACCGGCAAGAAATTACTGAACGGTACACATATATAAGAAACAGGTAGAGAGCATTCGACTCACACCTCTATCTTTAAACAACCAAGAGCTTGATCTGATAACTTGGCACGCTTTCTGCTACCCGATATACAGACCCAAAATATGTGTCAAAAACTTGAACAAAAATAATTATTGAGTATGTTTTGTAGCCATATAATTTCTACTCAGCAGTTAAAGCAAGGCAATCGGCTTATCGAATTCCATGCAGACCGTGTCAAGAGAAAATTAATAGTGCTACACAATCTTATAAAGCAAAAAGCGTAAGGAGTTTGAAAATGAGTGATGAAAACAACGTTAATGAGGCGAATGGGGATGAGCTTGAGGCGATGTTTGCACAAGCCGCTCTAGAAGAAGATGATGAAACTACCGATACAACTGAAGCCCCTTCCAGCGATACAGAGATGCACGATCCACTCTCAGAGATGATGAGTGATGAGATCGCTGAAGAAGAGAGTGAAGATAGCGACGAACCTGAGATTGACTTCATCTCAGAAGCGATTGCTGAAGGTGAATCTGTTGCAACTTCTGAGACAACCACTGATGAGGGAACAAGTGATGTCAGCGAAGAAACTGCAACACCCGACGATGAAACCACCTCCGAATCCCCCGTCTCTCAACTTGAGGACTCTATTTTAAATGCCGTAGAACTGGCTCACGAGGCAGCAGACCTTGCTAATGATGCAACTGAGGTCGCCAGCAATACGAGCGTTGAGATGCGTACCATAATTCAAAACGCATTGCAGCAAATTGAAGAGAGTCAGCAAGAGAGCGGCTCGTCCGAACTATTCATGAGTGAAGAGATGACTGAATACCTGGATGAACTCAAACAACATAGCGACGCCATTCGTGAGCGTACCCGTCAACTACGCACACGTATCCAGTCATTGAATGACTAATCAATCGCCATAACCAATAAACAGAGCGTGCATTGTGGACCTTATCAAAACCATTGAAACTGCATCTGCCAGTGCTTCAGCTGCCAATGAGGCCGCTGAAACCGCACTGCTTGCGACTGAGGGGATCGTCTCTCTCAGCTCACGGGTCAGCGACGATGTTCGCAATTCTGTCCAACAGGCGATCAGAGCGGCCTCTCCTCCCAGACGAGACCCGGATGAATCGGATCAATCATTAGGAGATAGCGCACCACTGATTGTCTCCGCACTCACACTTTGTGGCGTACTCTATCTTGCGATGGAAAACAGCACACTGACTGAGCAGCTGAATGACCAGTTATTTATCGTAACCTCTCTGGAGGAGCAGATGAGTTCGGAAGAAAATATTACATTAATGATGACTCTGGCTGAATCCAGCCAACGCATTGAAGAGTCATTAATGATGCTATCCCAACAGTCCAGCGGAAAAAATCCTGCCACCGATAGCGAAATAGCCGAAACCGCAACTGAAACTGAAACTGAAACTGAAACTGAAACCACTTTAGCAATGGATATGGAAGCTACATCAGCCACTCCACTCAATGAAAGCGAGATGAGTATAACTCCTATAGAGAGTCTCCCGGCTAAAGAGAATACTGCACAGCTATTGACGGCACTTGAGCAGATCAATCATAAACTGGATACTCTACAAAACACCTTGTCCAGCACAGCACACAGCGTAGCCTTAACTGAACCTCAACAGAGTACCACCGCAGTTACAGCTTCAACCAGGTTACCAGGCACAGGCGTCACTGTAGAGACACTTCGGACCACCCTGCAACAAGAGCTGGTTCCGCTACAACAGACAATAAAAATAATGGGGAGCGAGTTCAGCCAACAATTTACGACACTGCAAACTCTGTCTCTACCACAACAACCGGCCCTTGAGGGGATCAGCTTTGATGTCCAAAGCGAAACCGAACGCACCGTAACCAAGAAAAAACCCCGAGCCTACCGATTCCCTTAAGGGAGACTCTAATCCAGAAAGAGTGACTCTAATCCAAAACTTTCAAAAAGACGCCCTGACATCACATCAGGGCGTTTCTGTTTTTAGCTGAAATCAATTTCTTCTATCATCAGCAAACCCAAATTCCCTTCTGCTCACCCCTTCAAAAACCACACCCTGCAAATAGCGTCTGTTGATCAACGCGCACCCCCCTTTTCCGGGGGAAACCAGCCTCGAAAGTGCCTCTCTTCACTACAATAGACATGACTGCAGTCATTTATTCTGGGTTTATGCAGCTCTACTCATTGACAGAGCGCTACAACAAAAGCCCGACAGACACGCAAAAAAAACGGCCCACAATAGTGGGCCGCTTTAGAGTCAGGACGAGAGCTCTCTGGCTGTCCGAGAACTCAAATTTTTTTGATTTTTCAAAAACTAAACTACTGAATAGCAAGTATTTTTATTTTGATATATGTCTATCTTACTATTCTCAGACAGCCACCCAGCCTATTATGTTATCTCTGCGTTACCCCTCTTTGGACTCCGCAATCTTCTCTCTCATCTCCTGTGTATGTGCTCTGAGCTGATCCGCACGCTGTCTGAGTTTATCCGTCTTGCTGCGAATAAGGTGCTTCTGAGCAGGGTCTTCATTGAATGCCTTTCTCACTGTTTCAGAAACTTCACTTGAGATCTGATCAACATCTCCTGTAATCCGCTCCATGCCACGAGCAGCCTCCACCGCCATCCGCGTAGCTATCTTGGCATTCTCTGCAGCCTTTTGTGTCTCATGAGAGATCAGCTGGGCCTCACCAACCACACCGTTGGCTTCAGTTGTTGCCGTTCTCGCCTGCTCAATCGCTTCAGCTGCCTCTTGTGTCGCCTGCCTGGCCAGTGCCGTAATCTCTTCTGCCTCACGGGCCGCACTGTTGGCTTCACTGGCGATTGACTGTTCACGCTCAATCACCATACGCATCTCAACAGTAGACTGCTCTGCACGCTTACGTGCAACTTGCGCACGTTGAGTTGCCTCTTTGGCAAGTCCTGTCACCCGTTCAGCAAGCGCTGTCACCTCAATCGCATGTACAGTCTGCTCTTTGGCAACCTCTGCTGCCTCTGTCAAAATTTCAGCCGTCAAGTCTGATACCGCTGAAACCTCATTGGCATCCCTGGCAGCGGTATTGGCTTCAATTGCAACTTTCTCTGTTGACTCTTTCAATGCCTCCTTGTTCTGTTCACTACGCCCCTGTTGAGCCACCTGCTGAAGCTCATGCCCAGACTCCGCCCCTTGATCCGGGGTTGGACTACCATCAATCATTGTTACTGGTGCTACGTTTGCCATTTTATTCTCCTAATCCTGTTCAACTCTATCTGCTCAATAATGTGCGACTCACTCTCAAATAATTTGAACCCTATTTAAGAGCGCCTCAACTAAGAGCGCCTCAACCGTTCATTCTCCGTCAAGAGCCTCTGATTTTTTTCACGCAATGAGCTCAGTGGAGAAGAAACCTCTTGTTCAATCTCCTCCTTTAACAACACATCCCCTTTAACTTCATCAACAATGGCGGGCAGTGTTTCTACTGCACTCACCATCGAGGCTGCACGCTTCATTGCCGGGTGGAGTGCTCTACCAAGACGGTTTCCTGACACGGAGTCCACCCGCATTTCATCATTGAGCAACATCTGTGCCAGAGATTCGACCTGCAAACTGGTTGCTGCACTCTCTAACTTCATCGCCAATGGAATTTGAAACTGATCCAGCTCCTGACGCAACTGTACAACCCTCAACAGATCGTGCCGGTCACAGTGGGTAGCAACCACAACCAGACGACTACGCACCATGCGAATACGTTTAATTAACTCACTAAATTGTTGCCCAAAAAGTTCCAGATCCACATCTCGCACATCAACCAGCAACAGAATACTATTGACCTGACGTAATAGATAATCGAGGCTCGACTGTTCAAGCTTGACCGATGTATCCACCACAACCATCTCTGCATCACTCACCTGCTCTGCCCAAACCCTGGACAACATTCCCCCACTCTGGCGGGCTGCGACTCCCCGCACCAGCATATCACTACCGCTTGGTTGCCAGCACTCATCCCCCAGAGACTCTAGCGCTGTCTGGTTGATGGTGTAATCCATCAACACCATTTTATGCCCTTTTTGATTATAAAAATGGGCCAACTGTAACGCCAGAGTACTTTTACCAGACTCTTGCTGAAAACTATATATGAGAACTCTATCCAACGGAAAACCCTGTATAAACCTTACATGAACCTTAAGAAGTTGCTGATAAATATACGCTCAGCCTCAGATGAGTGCAATCGTTAGATTAAAATATTGGTCACTATTCAGATGACTGCCATATCAGCGCTAACAATCAGCAAGAGGCGCGCTGCCGTACCACCTCAAACAGCACAACACCTGTTGCTACCGAAACATTGAGACTACTGACCGAGCCAGCCATGGGGATTTTGATGAGCTGACTGCAACGCTCCTTGGTCAGGCGTCGCATTCCTCCACCCTCTGCCCCCATCACCACTGCTATTGATGCTGTCAAATCTGCCTGATAGAGCAACTCCGTCGCTTCATCCGCAGCACCTACCACCCACACCCCCATATCAGCCAACTGCTTTAACATTCGAGAGAGATTTGTCACCATCACAAAAGGCACCGACTCAGCAGCCCCTGCAGCCACCTTTCTCACCACCGGCCCCATCGCTGCTGCACGATCCTTGGGCACGACCACGGCATCTACTCCTGCTGCATCCGCACTACGCAGACAGGCTCCTAAGTTATGGGGGTCTGTAATTCCATCCAGCACCAGCAACAACAGTGAATGCCCCTTTACCTCGACCTGTTCATAGAGCCACCCTTCATCATATGTCTCATTCCCCTGGGTGCCGGAGATCTCCGCTTTATAGAGAACAACCCCCTGATGAACTGCTCCCGGGGCGTAGTTTTCCAACTCTTTTCTACTCTGTTTTCGAATCTCAACACCCTTTTTTTTGGCTTTTTCCACCAGTGATTGAGTCCGTTTATCACTGCGCTGACGATCCAGCAACAGTAGATCTCCGGTTTTTGAGTGACCCGAATTAAGCCACCCATCAACCGCATGTATCCCAAAAATTACTCTCTGCTGATCAATTTTCATAGCAACCCATCATACCTTTGCATTCCCATTAGATACACCTCTCAAATTGAATATAGAGCCTCTTAAATATATCGTATAACCTCAGACACTCTACCCCCAGCCCTCCCCCAGCAAAGAGGAAGGAGTGGGCGCATGAAGGAACTTATGCAATTCTTGATAATAATTCACCTATAGAATACCTCTCTATTTTTCACCATTGCTATTGCGACACGCGGCGCAATCCAATACTATAGCCCTACGACATAAATGATAATCTTTATCATTTATGTCTGAAATTAATTTATTATCACAGAACAGCAGAACAGCAGAACAGCACAAGGAGCGTAAGAGGATGACTCTAGATCACCTAAAACCCGGCAAGCGTGGAAAAATCACTCAGATTCAAGGAGAAGAGATTATGCAAGCCCGTCTCTCCTCAATCGGCATGATCCCTGGTGCTACCATCACCATCGACCATACAGCACTGCTTGGCGACCCTCGCACCTATACTATTCAGGGCGCTCAAGTCAGTCTACGCAATAGTGAAGCTGAGTTGATTGAAATCGCTGCCGCTTAAACCCAAATAACAGACCAACCTATTCAACCATACCCTCAACAACAGAGGGTTTGGTTCTGTATGCTTTTGATTTAGACAAGAAATAGCAATCATTTCGATTACCGATCTCATAAATGTCACCTCAAACAGTTACCAAACTTTTATCCCGAGTAAACCGATGAATACACCCCCCCCTATTCGAGCCGCCCTGATTGGCAACCCCAACACAGGAAGAACCACCCTCTTCAACAAGATCACGGGCGAGAAGCAGGCAACCGGCAACTATGCACGTGTCACAATCTCTAAAAACAGCCATATCATTGAGCACCAAGGGGTGCAAATTGAGCTGATTGATCTTCCCGGTGTCTACATGCTCAACAGCAAGACCGATGAAGAGAAGATCACGCGTGATCTACTGAGAAAAGAGCAGCCGGATATCGTGATTAATGTGATCAATGCTGGCAACATGGAGCGTAACCTGATGCTCACCACCCAGTTGATCGAGATGGGGCTTCCCCGGATCTTTGTACTCAACATGAAGGATGAGGCTGAGCGCCAAGGGGTACAGATTGACAATCAGGCACTCTCCAGCCTACTTGGTGGCCCTATTGTTGAGACGGTTGGGCGTGATGGCACCGGCCTTGATCAACTGCTGGACGAAATCGTTCGCTACTCCAGTGATGGTCAAAAACCCTGCTCAACCGTTAAAATCGGCTATGACTCTCATCTTGAAGAGTCGATCAATCAGACTACCCAATACCTTAATGATCTTCACCCCGACTCCATGTCCCCTGAGCAGTGCCGCTGGACTGCCATCAAGTTACTGGAGGGAGATACGGAGATCATGGAGGATGAACATGATCATGCTCAATTGATCGAGCATGTTCAACAGGTGAGATCCACTCTGCATCAACAACACGATGAGAGTGCTGAATCACTGGTTTTGAGCGGACGTTACGGTTTTATCAACGGTCTTCTTGAAGAGGTTCGCCATCTGGAGATCGACACTTTAATGAATCGCGTCAACGTAACACGCGCCATTGATGGGCTTCTCCTCAACCGCCTGCTGGGTCTTCCTCTCTTTTTGGCCCTGATGTGGGTCATGTTTGAGACAACCTTTACCTTGGGTGCCTATCCGATGGACTGGATCGATGCTGGTGTCGGCGCACTCTCTGACGGTCTCAGTGGCATTTTGCCCGACAGCATGTTCAAGGACCTGTTGATTAACGGTATTATCGCGGGAATGGGAGGTACTATCATCTTCCTTCCAAACATTGTCATCCTCTTCTTCTTTATTGCGCTGTTCAGCGAGACCGGTTATATGGCACGTGGTGCCGTACTGGTTGACCGCATGATGCATAATTTCGGACTGCATGGAAAAGCTTTCATTCCGATGATCACCGGATTTGGTTGTAATGTGCCTGCAATCATGGCGACACGCACCATTGAGAACCCCAAGGATCGCCTGGTTGCTATTCTGGTCAACCCGTTCATGAGCTGCTCTGCACGCCTGCCTGTCTTTGTCCTCTTTTCCGGTGCTTTCTTTGCCGAGAGTGCGGGTACAGTACTTTTCTCTGTCTATATGGCAAGTATTGCAATTGCCTTGCTCACAGCGCTGGTATTGAGCAAAACGATCATTAAAGGGGCCAACACCGCTCCGTTTCTGATGGAGCTGCCACCCTATCGGGCACCCACATGGGGTTCAATCTGGATCCACATGGGACGCAGTGGTGCCGAATTCATCAAGAAGGTAACCGGGGTTATTTTAGTTGGTTCAATCATCATCTGGTTTTTGCAGACCTTCCCGCAAGAGATCACGATGAGCCAGGATTATGATGGGCAGATCTCTTCTCTTCAAAGCCAGCCAGAGAATGATCTCCGCGACCAACAGATCACCGAACTTGAACGTGCGCAGGAGATCGAGGTTCAACAGGGTCGTTACCTTGGTCAGGTAGGCAGCGTTGTTCAACCGCTGTTTGCACCACTCAATTTTGACCTCAATGCATCCATCGCACTGTTGACCGGATTTGTTGCAAAAGAGGTTGTTGTGGCGACCTTTGGCGTACTCTACTCACATGGCGAAGAGGTCACCGAAGAGAACCGTGGATTGCGTGAATCCCTGGCCGCCTCTATGACGCCGATGACCGCTATTGCCTTTATGATCTTCACTCTGCTCTATGTCCCCTGTCTGGCAACGATTGCGGTACTCTACAAGGAGACTCAATCATTGAAGTGGACCGCTTTCTCAATTGGCTTATCACTTACACTCGCCTATAGCCTGGCACTGTTGGCCACATCTGTTGGTGGAACCTTTATATGAGTACTCCACTCACCTTCTGGGATCATGTGACCCTGATGGGGGCGGTCGCCATTGTTATTGGGTATATTGTTTTCCGTATCCGTATTGCACTTGACCCCAAGAAGGGGGGGTGCAGCGGTTGCGGTTGTGGAGATGATGGTGGTGGTTGCGGAGGGGCGGCACCGCATCAAAACTGTGCAGAACCTCCAACAGAGGGCGGTATCAACCTGCTAAAACAGGAACGGTCATAGGCTCAGTCTGCCAGACCAATCGTGCACTCACCCTCCGCTTCAACCCTCTCCCAGCAAGGGGAGGAGGTTGGAGCCTAGGTGGCTTCTGCTGTTTTCTTCTCTTTGCTACGCAACAGAGTTGAACCCTTCTCAACAACCATGCCTGAGACCTCTTTGAGATCACTCCCCGCATAC
>DUYW01000080.1 GCA_013349825.1 Gammaproteobacteria bacterium
ATTTATGACAGCCTCTCTGTAATCCCTTTTCTGCAAGGCAGTCGTTTGGTAGACCTGGGGAGTGGGGCGGGGCTGCCTGGTATTCCACTGGCACTGCTTCAGCCTGAAACGGAGGTGGTGATGGTCGATAGCAATGTTAAAAAGAGCCGATTTATCCAGCAAGCAATATTAGAGTTAAGTCTGCCGAATGCATCTGTTGTACACTCGCGAGTTGAACAGCTTCAGCCGGAGCAACCCTTTGACAGGGTAGTCTCCCGTGCCTTTACTTCACTGAGTCAGTTTCTGAGTCTGGCATCACCGCTTCTGGTCAGCGGAGGTCGGGCAATTGCGATGAAAGGTCGCTGGCCGGAAGAGGAGGGAGGGGAAGTGGTAGAGGGGTTTGAGTTGGATCAGGTGCAGCCTGTTGAGGTGCCGGGTCTCCATGCAGAGCGACATTTGGTGATTTGTCGGAAGCTTTAGATTAGATTGGAAAGAGAATAATAGAGTGAGCAAGATTTACGCAGTAGCCAATCAGAAAGGTGGTGTCGGCAAGACGACAACAGCGGTCAACCTTGCGGCATCACTGGGCTATTTTGAAGAGAAGGTACTGTTGATCGACTTTGATCCACAGGGAAATGCTACAACTGGGAGTGGCATCGATAAACAGGAAGTGGAGTGGAGCGGAGTCGATGTGTTGCTGGGGGATGTGTCGCTGGTGGAGGCCATTCAGGAGATGGATGGCTCAGGTTACGATCTATTGGCAGCCAATGGTGACTTGACGGCGGCAGAGGTTGAACTCTTCAATGTGG
The DNA here is from genome assembly GCA_013349825.1 of Gammaproteobacteria bacterium. Taxonomy (GTDB): domain Bacteria; phylum Pseudomonadota; class Gammaproteobacteria; genus Thiopontia. Next base: position 789 of record DUYW01000080.1, read on the forward strand.
AAGATCGTCTGCACCGCCTCACCTCTATTCTTGAAACAGCCGATAAAAAGTATAGCTATATCCTGATTGACTGCCCGCCAACACTGAATATCTTGACCCTGAACGCCTTTGTGGCAGCGGATGGGGTTATTGTGCCGTTGCAGTGTGAGTATTATGCGCTGGAAGGTTTGACCTCATTGATGGATACGATGGATCGGGTACGTGAAACGCAAAACCCTGCACTGCAGCTGCAGGGAATTGTACGTACCATGTACGACTCAAGAAATAATCTGGCAGTAGAGGTCTCTGAGCAGTTGCTGTCTCATTTTGGCGAGCGGGTCTATGAGACCGTAGTTCCCAGAAATGTAAAGCTGGCGGAAGCGCCCAGTTATGGTCGCCCCATTATCTATTATGCGCCCTCATCGCGAGGGGCTTATGCCTATGTGGATCTTGCTGCAGAGATCCTGGAGCGGGCTGAAAAAGAGAAGAGGGACGAGGGTAATGCGTTGTAAGAGTGGTAACAAAATGAGTACTGGAGAGAGACGATAATGGCAAAGAGAGGGGGTTTGGGACGAGGATTAGACTCGCTGCTTGGGGCGGCTAAGGCACCCAAAGTATCGGTTGATGCCGGAAAAGAGGTGTCACCGGAAGAGGCAACCCGGAAAGCCGCTGTCAAAAAACGCAGTGTGAAAAAGGCCGCATCAAAAGCAACAGAAACAGCTCCGCAACAAAAGAGCCAGCCTGTGAGTGAGGTGGTGGATAGTGAAGGGTTACGCTCTTCTCTGAAGAGCCTGCCTCTGGACCTGATGCAGCGTGGTCAGTATCAACCCCGGCGTGAGTTTGATAAAGAGGCGCTGGAAGAGCTGGCCAATTCCATTCGTGCTCAGGGGGTTATTCAGCCCATTGTGGTACGTCCTTATGGAGAGCCGGGGCGTTATGAGATCGTGGCGGGCGAGCGACGCTGGCGTGCGGCACAGTTGGCGGGGCTGCAGGAGATTCCGGTGGTCATCAAAGAGGTTTCCGACCAGGCAACCATGGCGATGGCGCTGATTGAGAATATTCAGCGCGAAAACCTCAACCCTATCGAGGAGGCGACAGCACTACAGCGGCTGATCCAGGAGTTTGAATTGACACAGCAACAGGCGGCAGATGCGGTAGGGCGCTCGCGTACTGCGGTGACCAATCTGTTGCGACTGCTCCACCTCAATGCCGAGGTAAGGGTGCTGCTTGAGAAGAGCAGGTTGGAGATGGGACATGCACGCGCATTGTTGGGTCTGCAGGGAAAAGCCCAGAGCGATGCAGCGAAGCAGGTGGTTCTGCTGGGGCTATCTGTGCGTGAAACAGAGAAGTTGGTGCGCAAAATGCTGCACCCGACGAAGGTTACGAATAAAGTTGCAGAGGAGGCAGACCCCAATGTCCGCGCGTTACAGAATCAGCTCTCAGAGCAGTTGGGGGCGACCGTAGTGGTTAAACAGGGGCAGAAAGGGCGGGGGCAGTTGGTGATTCAGTACAACTCTCTGGATGAGTTGGATGGTATCTTGACCCATATTCAGTGAAACAGTTGCGTCGATTTCGCCTCTTTCGGAATGGTTAACGGTTTTTTTCACAATTGGAATTGACCCGCCTATCGATGATTTCTATAATACTCGCGGTCAGAAAAAGGGCGGTGCCACTACTTCAGGTACTGGTTCTTTTGATTGCAGCATGGATCGTTGATACAGTGTGGAAGATGTCGGGATGGCCTCTGCTATACGGGGGGATGATCTCAGTAGTAAATCTGCTCTGGTTGCAGTGGAAGTTGAGGCGCTCTGAAAGGAGGCGTCCCTTGGGTGAGATAGAGCAGGATGCTGCTCTAAGTGCCCGTAAAATTACTGCAGACGTTTATATGACTGCAATAGAACGTTTTTTGTTGGTTACTTTACTGCTCCTGCTGGGGTTGGTGAAGTTGGATTTAGATCCAAAATTGATAATTATTGGGTTTTTCACAGGACAATTTGTTATGCTCTTGTCCACAGGATTGCTCAAGGGGGAGAAGCTTTGAAAAAGGCTTTTTTAGAATATAGTGTTGGTAAATTGTAGAACTGTAACGTAATAACAGAGCAACTCATCTATGTCTGACGCAGCAATCACCTCTGGTGAATACATTAAGCACCATCTGACCAACCTGACTTACGGGTACTACGATGGTCATTGGGGCTTTGCGCACTCAGCTGAAAATATTAAAGAGATGGGGTTTTGGGCGCTGCATGTCGATTCCCTGCTCTGGTCGGTTGGTTTGGGACTGCTCTTTTTCTTCGTTTTCTATACTGCAGCAAAACAGGCGACAGCAGGTGTTCCCGGTGGATTACAGAATTTTGTAGAGTGGATTGTTGAGTTTATTGACGAGAGTGTGAAAGGCTCTTTCAGCTCCAAAAATGATCTGATCGCCCCTCTGGCATTGACCATCTTCTGTTGGGTCTTTTTGATGAATATGATGGATCTGGTCGCAGTTGACTGGTTGCCGATGATTGCTGGAACAGTCGGTGAGACTGCGTTGGGTATGGACCCTCACCATGTCTACTTCAAAGTGGTTCCGACAACTGACCCCAACATCACCTTCGGGATGGCGCTCTCAGTCTTCTATCTGATGATCTACTACAGTATTAAGAATAAAGGCTTGGGTGGTTTTCTTGGAGAGCTTGCATTCCAGCCTTTTGGTAAATGGGGTATGCCCGCAAACCTGGTGTTGGAAGGTATTTCATTGATTTCAAAGCCAGTCTCTCTTGCTTTACGACTATTTGGCAACATGTATGCGGGTGAGACCATATTCATTTTGATCGCAATCATGTATGGTGCGGGCTGGGTAATGGGGGGCTTTGGTGGATTACTGCAGTTGGGGTGGGCAATCTTCCATATTTTGATCATCACCTTGCAGGCATTTATCTTCATGACGCTGACAATCGTCTATATGGATATGGCGCACCAAGAGCATTGATCAGCCCTCAAAACTGAATTTACGTTACAAATTTTAATACTTTTAATCCTTATATAGAGAACAGGAGAAAAAAATGGAACAAGCATTATTGTTCATCGCAGGTGGTCTAATGATGGGTTTGGGCGCACTGGGCGCTGCTGTTGGTATCGGTATCCTCGGTGGACGTTTCCTGGAAGGTGCAGCTCGCCAGCCTGAGTTGATTCCAATGCTGCGTACTCAGTTCTTTATTGTGATGGGTCTGGTTGATGCGGTTCCTATGATCGCAGTTGGTCTGGCTCTCTATGTTCTGTTTGCGGTCGCTGGATAATCAGTTGTCTCATAGAGCAGAGAGTCCGTTTACTCAACAATCAGAGATTGGATAGCGGTTTATGAATATTAATGCCACCCTGATCGGTCAATCGATCGCGTTCTTTCTATTTGTACTTTTTGTGATGAAATATGTGTGGCCGCCGTTGATGGCTGCACTCAGTGATCGCAAAAAATCAATTGCAGATGGTCTTGCCGCGGCTGAACGTGGTCACCGTGAACATGAGCTTGCAGAGCATCGTGCAACGGAAGTGCTGCGAGAGGCACATGAAGAGGCGAGTGCAATCATCACCAGGGCGCAACAGCGTGCCAGTGAAGTGATTGAAGAGTCCAAAGGGAAAGCACATGAAGAGGCAGAGCGGATTATTGAATCAGGACATTCGCTAATTGAGCAAGAGACCAATAGTGCCCGTGAGCACCTCCGTACAGAGGTTTCTACGCTGGCTCTAACCGGTGTTGCACAGATTCTTCAACGTGAGGTTAGTGAAAGTGATCATCAACAGGTTCTCGCAGAGCTGAGCGCCAAGTTGTAATCCGGCAGCCCTTATAGAAAGCAGAGCACAATGGAAGAGAGAACAACCGTAGCCCGCCCCTATGCAGAGGCCGCCTACCAGCAGGCACGCAAAGAAGCGCAACTGGATGAGTGGTCTGCCGCAACAGAGATGCTTGCAGCCATTGTTCAGGACCCGGCCGTTGCAGAACGGTTGGATCACCCGCACGTTTCTCGTGAACAGATGGCAGATCTGGTGTTGAGTGTCGGAGGGGCCGTTTTTAGCGGTACACGTGAAAACTTTATTCATGTACTGCTGGAGGCTAAAAGACTTGGTTATGCGCCAGAGATTTTTGACCATTTTCATACGCTCAGGGCAGAAGATGAAAATGTGATTGATGTAGAAGTGCTGTCGGCCTATCCGCTAAATGAGGTGGAAGAGCGCTCTATAGCCGATGCGGTAAGTAAGAAAATGGGTAAAGAGGTGCTGATGACTACAGTTGTTGATGCATCTCTGTTTGGTGGTGTCATTGTCCGGGCCGGAGATCAAGTGATTGACCTCTCACTGCGAGGCAAGATGAACCAGCTTTCAAATCTGTTGCATAGCTAGTTATGCAGCAGTTTCAGTTATAAGTATTTTTGATTTAAGGAGCAATCATGCAACTCAATCCTTCTGAAGTCAGCGAACTGATCCGGAAGAAAATCGAGAGTTTCGAACCGTTAACCGAGGCCCGTACAGAGGGCACGGTGGTCAGTCTGGCTGATGGTGTAGTACGTCTACACGGCCTGAGTGATGCGATGCAGGGTGAGATGATCGAGTTTCCCGGTAACACCTACGGTATGGCGCTGAATCTGGAGAGAGATTCTGTCGGAGCAGTGGTTCTTGGGTCCTATGAGCATATCTCTGAAGGTGACACCGTTCGTTGTACCGGACGAATTCTTGAAGTCCCGGTTGGTGAAGGTCTTCTGGGACGTGTGGTTGACTCTCTGGGTGCGCCACTGGATGGCAAAGGGGAAATCCAATCCGTGAAGTCCTCTCCTATAGAGAAGATTGCCCCCGGAGTGATTGCCCGTAAGTCGGTCGATCAGCCGGTACAGACGGGCCTGAAAGCAATTGATGCCATGGTACCGATTGGACGCGGACAGCGTGAGCTGATCATCGGTGACCGTCAGACCGGCAAGACAGCGGTTGCAGTCGATGCAATCATCAACCAGAAAGGTACAGGGGTTAAATGTATCTATGTGGCTGTAGGACAAAAGGCCTCCTCCATTGCAGAGGTTGTACGTCGTCTGGAAGAGCATGATGCATTGGCTCATACCATTATCGTTGCCGCAGCAGCTTCAGAATCAGCAGCGATGCAATATATTGCACCCTACTCTGGCTGTACCATGGGTGAATACTTCCGTGATAAGGGTGAAGATGCACTGATTGTCTATGATGATCTGACCAAACAGGCCTGGGCCTACCGTCAGGTATCACTGTTGCTGCGTCGTCCACCGGGTCGTGAGGCCTATCCGGGTGATGTCTTCTATCTCCATTCACGTCTGTTGGAGCGTGCTTCGCGCATCAATGAGGATGAGGTTGAGAAGTTGACCAATGGTGAAGTGAAGGGACAGACCGGTTCATTGACCGCACTGCCAATCATTGAGACTCAGGCAGGTGATGTCTCTGCATTTGTACCGACCAACGTTATCTCGATTACTGATGGGCAGATCTTCCTTGAGACAGATCTGTTCAACTCCGGTATCCGTCCGGCGATTAATGCCGGCCTCTCGGTATCCCGTGTGGGTGGTGCAGCACAGACCAAAATTATCAAGAAGCTGGGTGGTGGTGTGCGTCTTGATCTCGCACAGTATCGTGAACTGGCAGCCTTTGCACAGTTTGCATCTGATCTGGACGAGGCGACCCGTAAGCAGATTGAGCGTGGACAGCGTGTAACCGAGTTGATGAAGCAGAAGCAGTACGAGCCAATGACGGTAGCAGAGCTGGCAACTTCACTGTTTGCTGCGAATGAGGGTTTCCTGGATGATATCGACCCTTCCGGGATTGTTGATTTCGAGGCTGCACTGCAGTCCTATATGAAAAACTCTCAGGCTGCACTGCTCGACATGATTAATGAGGCCGGTGACTACAATGACACCATCTCAACCTCATTACGTGCTGCAATCGAAGACTTCAAAGCGAACCATAGCTGGTAAGCACCGATAACCTCGCATAAAGGAAAGTTCATCAGATGGCTGTTGGCAAGGAAATTCGAGAGAAGATCAAGAGCGTAAAAAGTACGCAGAAGATTACTCGTGCAATGGAGATGGTTGCTGCCAGTAAGATGCGTAAGGCGCAGGAACGAATGGAGGGGTCACGCCCCTACAGCGATAAAATTGGTGCAGTGGTGGGTCATCTTGCCAATGCACATCCAGAGTATCGTCACAGTTATCTGAATGAGCGTGAAATCAAGCGGGTTGGCTACATCATCATCTCCTCGGATCGAGGGCTCTGTGGTGGCTTGAATGTAAATCTGTTCCGTGAGGCGATTCGGGATGTGAAATCGCACCACGATAACGGTGTTGAAATTGATTACACCGCAGTAGGTAGCAAAGCGCTCGGTTTTCTGGGGCGGCTCGGTATTAACCTCGTCTCTGAGGCCTCTCATCTAGGGGATCAGCCAGAGATGGCCACATTGATTGGCCCGGTGAAGGCGATGTTGGATGCCTATGACGAAGGCAAGATTGATCGGCTCTATGTGGTCTACAACAAATTTGTCAATACCATGACGCAGCAGCCAACGGTGCGCCAGGTACTGCCGCTGGAGCAAGAGAAGAGCGATGAGTTCGGTCACCACTGGGACTATATTTATGAGCCAGAGGCGAAACCGGTAATGGATACACTACTCCAGCGTTATGTGGAGTCGATTGTCTATCAGGGTGTAGTAGAGAATATTGCGTGTGAGATGTCTGCACGAATGGTAGCGATGAAGAGTGCAACCGATAATGCAGGAGACCTGATCAACGATCTCGAACTGGTCTACAACAAGGCGAGGCAGACAGCGATCACATCGGAACTGGCTGACATCGTCGGCGGTGCAGCGGCAGTATAAGCTACTGTAGCTACAGAATTATTAATTAAGATTTAAATGGATAAAGAGGATTAAAGAGATGTCAGGAACGATTGTCCAGATCATCGGTGCTGTGGTAGACGTGGAGTTTCCACGAGACAACATGCCCAAGGTTTTTGACGCACTGACAGTGGATGAGCCTGGCTTGACACTGGAGGTTCAGCAGCAGATTGGTGATGGTGTAGTACGAGCCATTGCAATGGGAACCACTGACGGTCTCAAGCGCGGACTCTCGGTCACCGGTACCGGAGTGCCGATTCAGGTTCCGGTCGGGGTGAAGACTCTGGGCCGTATCATGAACGTCCTCGGTGATCCGATTGATGAAAAGGGAGAGATCGGTGAAGAGATACGGATGCCGATCCACCGCAAGGCCCCCGCCTTCGACGAGCTATCGGCTGCGGCAGAGATCCTCGAAACCGGAATTAAAGTGATCGATCTGGTCTGCCCCTTTGCCAAAGGCGGCAAGGTTGGACTGTTTGGTGGTGCCGGTGTGGGTAAGACCGTAAACATGATGGAGCTGATCCGTAACATCGCTATCGAGCACAGTGGCTACTCTGTATTTGCCGGTGTGGGTGAGCGTACTCGTGAGGGTAATGACTTCTACCATGAGATGACCGAAGGTGGCGTACTGGATAAGGTATCACTGGTCTATGGTCAGATGAATGAGCCTCCCGGTAACCGTCTGCGTGTCGCCCTGACGGGTTTGACCATGGCAGAGGCCTTCCGTGATGAGGGGCGTGATGTACTGCTCTTTATCGATAATATCTATCGTTACACCCTGGCGGGAACCGAAGTATCCGCACTGCTGGGTCGTATGCCTTCAGCGGTAGGTTATCAGCCTACCCTGGCGGAAGAGATGGGTGCGCTGCAAGAGCGAATCACCTCCACCAAGACCGGATCGATCACCTCGATTCAGGCGGTCTACGTACCTGCAGATGACTTAACCGACCCATCTCCGGCCACCACCTTTGCTCATCTGGATGCAACCGTTGTACTTTCACGTCAGGTTGCCGAGCTGGGTATCTACCCTGCGGTAGATCCGCTCGACTCTACCAGTCGTCAGCTGGATCCACATGTAGTGGGTGAAGAGCACTACAATGTGGCCCGTTCGGTACAGACTACGCTACAGCGTTACAAAGAGCTAAAAGATATTATCGCCATTCTTGGTATGGATGAGTTATCCGAAGAGGATAAACAGACAGTCAACCGTGCACGTAAGATTCAGCGCTTCCTCTCTCAGCCATTCTTCGTGGCAGAGGTCTTCACCGGAACGCCGGGTAAATATGTTTCACTGGCCGATACCATCGCAGCATTCAAGGGGATCGTTGCCGGTGAATATGACCACTTGCCAGAGCAGGCCTTCTACATGGTTGGCTCCATTGATGAGGTAGTTGAGAAGGCGAAAACTATTTAGTTTCATCGCAAGTAGATTAAAGGAACAACATCATGAGTATGACCGTCCATGTTGATATCGTCAGTGCCGAGAAAGAGATCTTCTCCGGTGTGGCCGAGATGGTCTTTGCCCCTGCAGAGATGGGTGATGTAGGTATTGCACCACGTCATGCTCCACTGTTGACGCGGATGAAACCGGGTGAAGTGCGGGTGCAGCAGCCCGGCGGTGAAGAGCTGGATTTCTTTATCTCTGGAGGACTGCTGGAGGTACAGCCTCACGTCATTACTATCTTGGCAGATACTGCGGTACGTGCAGTAGATCTGGATGAAGCGGCGGTACTGCAAGCGAAAGAGCGTGCAGAGGCGGCCATGCAAGATAAGCAGGCGACAATGGATTATGCCAAGGCGCAAGTGGAGTTGGTACAGGCCGCTGCACAACTTCAGGCCATTGATCGCATTCGCAAACGTTCAGGAGCTTAAATTTCTATGAGCGAACAAGTTGCCAAGAAAAAGGCAGTCTGGTTTATCCATGAGATTACCGGAGAAGATGGTGAGGTGCTGGAGCGCAACGATATTCCGGTAGCCTATGTCCATGGTGTGCCCAATCAGATGTTTCCTCAACTGGAGCGAGCCCTCAAAGGCAAAACGGTTGATGAGGTGGTATCCATAAAACTGACCCCGGAAGAGCATGGTTTTCAGTTTCTGGATCCCGATTTTGAAAAGATCTTTGCAGAGCATGAGGTGCCACCAGAGTACCGGAATGTTGGGGCCGAGGCAGAGTTTCAGGATGAACAGAGTGGTGAGACCGGTACCATGATGGTACAGCGTGTCGAGAAAGATGGCTCTGTGGTGTTTATGAAAAAGCACCCGTTTGCCGGACTGACGATTACCTATCGGGTCACAATTACGGATATTCGGGATGCCACTGCAACAGAGATTAGAAATGGTCATCCCGAGATGGACCACCCCAACCTGTAACCGGGAACCCTACATTGAACAGTGAAATGTCTCAATTGGCTGTGGTGATTTTGGCCGCAGGACAAGGGACACGGATGCGTTCAGCACAACCCAAAGTACTCCATCCGCTTGCCGGTATGCCCATGCTGGAGCATGTGGTGGGTACAGCAACGACCCTCAATCCTCAATCGGTCCATGTGGTCTATGGTCATGGGGGTGAACAGGTACAGCAGCAGCTTGACCATCTTGAGGTCAACTGGGTGTTGCAGGCTGAACAGCTTGGTACAGGCCATGCAGTCGAGCAGGCACTACCGGCGCTGCAGTCAGAGGCGATGGTACTGGTACTCTATGGAGATGTCCCGCTGATCCAAAGTGAAACCCTGAACCTGCTGCTGCAGGCAGCATCTGGCAGTGACTTTGCGCTGCTGACCGTATCGCTTGATAACCCGACAGGCTATGGTCGCATTGTACGCGACCCGGCTGGCAATATTGCACGTATCGTTGAACAGAAAGATGCCAGCCCGGATGAGTTACAGTTGAATGAGATCAATACCGGCATTATGGCACTCTCTGCGGAGCGGCTGCGTGGCTGGATCAGTGCAATTGAAAACAATAATGCACAGGGTGAGTTTTATCTCACCGATATCGTTGAGATGGCAGTCAATGAGGGGGTCTCGGTACAGGCGGTCAATGCCCCCTCTGAAACAGAGGTGCAGGGGATTAATGATCGCATTCAACTGGCAACACTGGAGCGCGTCTACCAGCGACAACAGGCAGAGCAGTTGATGAGAGAAGGGGCTACCCTGATCGATCCTGCCCGTTTTGATCTACGTGGTCAACTAACGACAGGCCGAGATGTGGTGATCGATATCAATGCCATTTTTGAAGGTGACGTAACACTGGAGGAGGGTGTCACCATCGGTAGCAACTGTTTTATTCGTAATGCCACCATTGCAGCCAATACCGAGATACTCCCCAACACAGTGATTGATTCAGCAGAGATCGGCCCCGATTGCAGGGTCGGTCCTTTCGCACGAATTCGCCCGGAAACCCGGCTGGTAGGGGGTAATCATGTGGGCAACTTCGTCGAAATAAAGAAATCTGAAGTGGATCGTGGCTCTAAAGTTAACCATCTCAGCTATGTAGGTGATAGTACCATCGGTGCCAGAGTCAATGTGGGGGCCGGGGTCATCACCTGTAACTATGATGGAGCCAACAAACACCGCACCATCATTGGAGATGATGCCTTTATCGGTTCCGATACCCAGCTGGTCGCACCGGTTGAGGTCGAGGCGGGGGCAACTATCGGTGCAGGTTCTACCATTGTTAAAACGGCACCCGCCGGAGAGCTGACCCTGAGCCGCGCCAAACAGCTGACTCTGAAAGGGTGGAAACGTCCACAGAAAGAGAAGAAGTAGTCCAGGCGCCAGTCCGAGAATAGAGAGCCTACTGCGGAAAAGCTGAATTTGGCCATATTTACCCATCCTTTTTATTAAGGAACCTCTGAAAAAGTCTGGGTAATTTGAATTACGTCCATAGTGTTCAAGATCAAGGCGAAGATCGCAGCCAATAGCGGGCTATTAGCAAGGTTTT
>DUYW01000081.1 GCA_013349825.1 Gammaproteobacteria bacterium
CTTTTCGTTAAATAGTGGAACTATTCGCCTCAAATGATGACAAAATCTATCTCAAATCAGCTTCCCCTCGTTACGACTTCTATTCTCGGACAAGCACCTAGAGGGTCTCTCTTGAGGTAATACGTCACACCCTGAAAGATCCCAATAGCCCGTTATTAGTAAGATTTTCAACTGAGGAGCGAGGTCGGGTAACGATGGTAATGATCGTTACGGGGATTAGACTATCGCACATAGATGTCTTATTCAGGGCCTCCTTAGTCACCAAGTATTTTTTTCATCTCTTCAATGACCCGGTCCAGCGGGATCTCCTGACTCTCTTTGTCGCTGCGTCCCTTGTATTCGATGATATTATTATCGAGTCCACGGTCACCCAGCACCAGTCGATGGGGGATACCGATCAGCTCCATATCGGCAAACATAATGCCTGCGCGCTCCTTACGGTCATCCAGAATGACATCAATCCCTGCTTCCAGTAGTTTATGGTAGACCTGTTCGACCACCTCACGCAGGCGATGAGATTTATGCATATTCATCGGCAGTAGTGCCACGGTAAATGGAGCAATAGATTCTGGCCAGATGATGCCGTGTTGGTCGTGGTTTTGTTCAATGGCAGCAGCGACGACACGGGTGACGCCGATTCCATAACAGCCCATGGTCATGGTCTGTGCCTTGCCATTCTCATCCAGTACAGTTGCCTTCATCGCTTCACTGTATTTGCGGCCGAGCTGGAAGATATGACCCACCTCAATACCGCGTGCAATGCGGATCTCTCCATCGCCATCCGGGCTAGGGTCACCCTCTACAATGTTCCTAAGGTCTGCTATTTCAGCAGCCTCAGGCAGATCGCGCCCCCAATTAACCCCGGTGAGATGAAAGCCATCCTCATTAGCGCCGCAGACAAAATCAGCGCAGTGTGCTGCCGTTCGATCTACAACGAGCGGAATAGTTAAACCGACCGGGCCGAGAGAACCGGCAGAGGCTCCGGTTGCATTGAGGATCGCCTCCTGCTCAAGGAATAGCAACGGGGAAGCAACCCATGGGTGCTTCTCTGCCTTGATCTCGTTGAGTTCATGGTCACCACGCACGACCAGTGCAACGGCAGGTTCATTTTTACCGGCTACCAGCAGTGTCTTGAGAGTCTGCTGTGCATTGACCTGTAGTGTTTTGCACACCTCGTCGATGGTTTTGCTGTTGGGAGTGGCTACTTTATCCAGCGTTGCAGTCGCCTCGCTACGTGCGCTGGCAGGGGCCAATGCCTCGGCTAGCTCAACGTTGGCAGCAAAATCACTCTGGTTAGAAAACGCAATAGCATCCTCACCAGAGTCGGCCAAAACATGAAACTCATGAGAGGCACTACCACCAATCGAGCCGGTATCGGCATCAACGGGGCGGAAGTGGAGCCCCAGTCGGTTGAAGATGCGGCTATAAGTCTCGTACATCAATTGATAGGTCTGTTCGAGCGAATCCTGTCCGAGGTGGAAGGAGTACCCATCCTTCATGATGAATTCACGGGAACGCATCACCCCGAAACGGGGGCGGGTCTCATCACGAAACTTGGTCTGTATCTGGTAGAGATTGAGAGGCAGCTGTCGGTAGCTACGGATCTCTCTGCGGGCGATGTCCGTGATCACCTCCTCATGGGTAGGGCCAAGCAGGAAATCTCGATGGTGACGATCTTTTAAACGCAGTAGCTCTGGGCCATACTGTTCCCAGCGTCCGGACTCTTCCCATAATTCAGAGGGTTGTACAACCGGCATNAACAGCTCTTGTGCCCCGGAGCGGTTCATCTCCTCTCGAATAATACTCTCTACTTTGCGCAGTACACGGAGTCCGGTGGGGAGCCAGGAGTAGAGCCCAGAGGCCAGCTTGCGAACCATGCCACTACGGATCATCAATTGATGGCTGGTAATCTCCGCCTCTGCTGGAGTCTCTTTAACGGTGGAGAGAAGATAGTTTGAGGTACGCATGGCAGTTTTCCTGGTGGTGTAGTGATGTTTTTTGGATAGGGGGAGAGGCGTTAAGGTGTACCCTTAAAAAGTGGCATTATTCCATCCCCAAAGATGCCTCTCAGGTGCAGTAAATTCAATATAGATTCGGCTGGGGTCGATCCCGGTCATGGCGTGCAGCAGCTTGCACAGAGCCGATGAGAATACAGCTGTGGAAGATTCGGGTAAGCCAAGACTTTTAAAGGCCAGATAGGCACAGGGATCAGTGGTTCCTCCCATCATCATGGTGGCACCACTGCGCAGGGAAACCATTACATAGGCTTCTGGTTTCTGTAGTAGCTGGCTCAGTAATTTTGAGGTTTCGGCCATTAAACTCTCTTTTTGCTCATAAGAAAGGCTGACATTGGTATCAATTTTAAGGTATGGCATTTAAATAACCCGATGTTATGTATGGAAAATATTTGGATGGAGCTGGATAAAAAAAAAGGGGGTTGAGGTTGTTTCAGGGAAATGAAACAGGCAATATAAGTTCATCATTAATTATGTCGCCAAATTGATGCAGATAATACGGAAAGTAGGGCGGCAATTGTAGATTGAGAGGCAAAAAAGTGGAGTTGACAGGCGCAGAGATTATTACACGATTCCTTAAGGATGAGGGGGTCGAATATGTGTTTGGGTATCCGGGTGGAGCCGTGTTGCATATTTACGATGCGCTCTATCGACAGAGTGATGTGAAGCATGTTCTGACTCGTCACGAGCAGGGTGCTGTCCATGCAGCAGATGGTTACGCACGCTCCAATGGCAAGCCTGGAGTCGTACTGGTGACTTCGGGGCCCGGTGCAACCAACGCTGTGACAGGAATTGCAACCGCCTATATGGATTCAATACCGATGGTGGTGATTACCGGCCAGGTACCTACGCCACTGATTGGCAATGATGCATTTCAAGAGGTGGATACCGTCGGTATTACCCGCTCTTGTGTGAAACACAATTTTCTGGTGACAGATATCAATTCACTGGTTTGCACCTTGAAAAAGGCATTCACGATTGCAACCACGGGTCGTCCGGGGCCTGTAGTGGTCGATGTTCCAAAGGATGTAACCGGGTTTAGTACAAACTACAGCTACCTGGAGAGTGTTGAGATTCGCTCCTATACGCAACGGTATGACCCACCTGCTGAGCAGATTAAAGCCGCTGTCGAGATGGTAATGGAATCTGAACGCCCTATTCTCTATACCGGTGGCGGTGTAATTCTGGGTAACGCATCGATTGAGTTGACTGAGTTTGCCCGCATGGCGAGGATTCCGGTCACCAATACCTCAATGGGGTTGGGTGGCTACCCTGCAACCGATCCACAGTTTGTCGGTATGTTGGGTATGCACGGTAACTACGAAGCCAATATGGCGATGCACAATACCGATCTGTTGATTGCCGTAGGGGCACGGTTTGATGACCGTGTGACTGGCAATATCGAGAAATTCTGCCCACAGGCCAGAATTATTCATATAGATGTCGATCCCTCCTCAATTTCCAAAAATGTTCAGGTTGATCTGCCTATTGTGGGCTGTGTGAAAGAGGTGTTGGCAGATATGATTAATCTGTTACAGCAGTCGGGCGGGGTGGATCGTGAACGCTTCAATCGTTGGTGGTCAGACATTGAAGAGTGGAGAACAGAAGATTGTTTGTCCTATGATAATGGAGGTGGGGTCATTCACCCGCAGTATGTTTTGCAACAGCTCTATGAGGTGACACATGGAGATGCCTATGTGGTCTCGGATGTAGGGCAGCACCAGATGTTTGCGGCACAATATTACAAGTTTGACCAACCACGGCGCTGGATCAACTCTGGTGGTCTGGGGACTATGGGCTTTGGACTGCCTGCAGCAATGGGTGCGCAGTTTGCCCACCCGGATGCGACCGTCTGTACCGTAACAGGAGATGGTAGCATCCAGATGAATATTCAAGAGCTGGCAACCTGTAAGCAGTTTGGGCTGCCAATCAAGGTGATTAACCTCAATAATGGTTATTTAGGGATGGTGCGCCAGTGGCAGGAATTTTTCTATGAGCGTCGTTACTCAGAGGTAACACTTCAGGCGCAGGATCAACCCAATTTTGTGAAGTTGGCAGAGAGCTATGGTCATGTCGGGATGCAGATTGTCAACCCGGATGATGTGCGCCCAGCACTGGAAGAGGCGATGGCAATGAAAGAGCGTCTGGTGTTCATGGATTTTGTCACCAACCCGGAGGAGAATGTCTATCCGATGGTTCCTGCGGGTGCTGGCCTCAATGAGATGATTTTGGTATAAGGAGTGGTTCATAAAATGAGTAGACATATTATCTCGATATTGTTGGAAAATGAGGCTGGAGCACTGTCGCGGGTTGCGGGACTCTTTTCAGCGCGTGGCTATAACATTGAGATGTTGACAGTTGCCCCTACCCATGACGCCACTCTCTCTCGAATGACTCTTGTCACCTCCGGTACTGAGGCTATTATTGAGCAGATTAATAAGCAACTGAACAAGCTGGTTGATGTGGTGACGCTGGTTGATCTGACCGAGGGACAGCATATTGAGCGAGAACTGGTGATGATCAAGATCAGCACAGAGGGGCTTGATTGCGATCAGGTTCATTCAATAGTTACTGGCCATGGTGCTGATGTGGTTGATGAGAGCGAAGAGACCTGCGTGGTTGAGTTGCTGGGAAATAGTCAGAAAATTGATGCGTTGATTGCCTCCATGGAGCCGCTTTCCATCAAAGAAGTGGTACGTTCCGGAGTCTCCGGGATTAAACGTGGAGCAGATTTTCTGACAATCTAATCGGTTGCATTGTTCAATGGTGCTAATTCATGGATAATCAGCACCATTCTGTGGGTGTAACGAAAGCACCGCACGGAGAACTGCAGAGTACAGACCGGTAGATGAGGATTCGAGTACGGAGCTGACGCAGTAATCACTGAAAAAGAGCACTTCTTCGAGGTGCTCTTATTTTAATTTAAGAATTTTTAGGAATAGAGAAGACGATGAGTATTAACGTTTATTACGACAAGGATGCAGACCTTTCCATCATTAAAGGGATGAAGGTAGCCATTATCGGTTACGGTTCTCAGGGTAATGCACATGCAAATAACCTGAAGGATTCCGGTGTAGACGTTACTGTGGGGCTTCGTCCTAAATCTCCTTCTGCACATAAGGCGGAGTCGGTAGGGCTTGTAGTGAAGAGTGTTCCTGAGGCTGTTGCAGAAGCTGACCTGGTGATGATTCTGACACCCGATGAGTTCCAGTCATCCCTCTACAAGGATGAGGTGGAGCCTTCATTGAAAGAGGGTGCAACACTCGCTTTCGCGCATGGTTTCAGTATCCACTACAATCAGGTGATTCCTCGTGAGGATCTCAATGTGATTATGGTTGCCCCTAAGGCACCGGGTCATACCGTACGTAATGAATTTGTAAAGGGTGGAGGGATTCCCGACCTGATCGCAATTGAGCAAGATGCAGACGGCAAGGCGAGAGAGATTGCCCTCTCATATGCGTCAGCCATTGGTGGTGGTCGTAGCGGGATCATTGAAACTACCTTTAAAGATGAGACAGAGACAGACCTGTTTGGTGAGCAAGCGGTTCTCTGTGGTGGGGCAGTCGAGCTGGTTAAGGCAGGTTTTGAGACTCTGGTTGAGGGTGGTTATGCCCCTGAGATGGCCTATTTTGAGTGTCTCCATGAGTTGAAGCTGATTGTTGACCTGATGTACGAAGGCGGAATTGCCAATATGAATTACTCCATCTCTAATAATGCAGAGTATGGTGAGTATGTGACCGGGCCTCAGGTGATTAATGATGAGAGTCGCTGGGCAATGAAAGAGGCGCTGGAAAATATTCAGAATGGTGAGTATGCCAAACGTTTCATTCTTGAGGGAATGTCTAACTATCCAGAGATGACAGCCCATCGCCGTAATAATGCAGCACATCAAATTGAGGTGGTTGGAGAGCAGTTGCGTTCGATGATGCCCTGGATCAGTGCCAACAAAATTGTTGATAAAACTAAAAACTAAGTGATCTACTTAGGAAAGCTTGTTCTCTATAGGCGTGAGATATTTGTTCATGACTTATTCAGAGTTTCCCTAAGGATGGCTTGAAAGATGTTTTATTTGATAAGGCGCCAGCACTGATTTCAGTGTTGGCGTTTTTTTTAAATTGTTAATTGTGGTGAGATACACCCTTCATACAGAATAGAACGATGAATAGTGAGAACAGAGAACAGCGTGGAAAGGGGATCTATCTGCTCCCTAACCTGTTTACCACGGCAGCACTGTTTGCCGGGTTTTACGCCATTATCTCAGCCATTAACGGACTCTTCGCGAATGCGGCGGCTGCAATTTTTGTAGCGATGGTATTGGATGGTCTGGATGGGCGTGTGGCGCGTATGACCAATACAGAGAGTGAGTTTGGGGCGCAATATGACAGCCTCTCCGATATGCTCTCATTTGGTATGGCGCCGGCGCTGGTGGTCTATCTCTGGGGGCTGACAACTCTGGGTAAATTTGGCTGGTTGGCTGCCTTTATCTACACCGCTGGTGCAGCGCTGAGACTGGCCCGTTTTAATACCCAGGTGGGTATTTCCGATAAGCGATATTTTCAAGGGCTTCCAAGCCCGGCTTCTGCTGCGGTCATTGCCGGAATGGTCTGGGTTGCAGGGGATTATGGGTATGGCGGAGGAGATATCCCCAATGAAATGCGGATTGCAGCCGGCCTGATGACGGCATTGATGGGGCTGTTGATGGTGAGTAACGTACGTTACCACAGCTTCAAAGACCTCCATCTTAAGGATCGTATCCCCTTTGTGGCAATGATTGTAATGGTGGCACTGATTGTATTGATCTCAGTGGACCCGCCGCAAGTCTTGTTTGGTGCTTTTTTAATCTACACCTTCTGGGGGCCGGTCTTTAATCTGTTAGAGTTGAAGAAACGACAAGCAGAACGTCTGGAGAGAGAAAACAGAAAAACGGACGTTGAACCAAAAGGAACAGAGAATAATGAGTAGTGCAGACCGGTTAATCATCTTCGATACTACTCTGCGTGATGGTGAGCAGAGTCCCGGTGCCTCTATGAATATGGAGGAGAAGCTGAGGATTGCCCGTGCGCTTGAACGGATGCATGTTGATGTGATTGAAGCCGGTTTTCCGGTTGCGAGTCCGGGGGATTTTGCGGCAGTGAAAGCGGTAGCAGCAGCCGTTAAAGAGAGTACGGTCTGTGGGCTTGCGCGAGCCTTGCAAAAAGATATACAAACAGCAGGTGAGGCACTAAAGCCAGCAGTTCGTGGACGTATCCACACCTTTATTGCGACCTCTCCAATCCATATGGAGAAGAAGCTGCGGATGTCGCCGGATCAGGTGGTAGAACAGGCGGTACAGGCGGTGAAGTGGGCACGCCAATATACCGATGATGTAGAGTTCTCTCCGGAAGATGCGGGGCGTTCCGAGTCTGATTTTCTCTGTAGAATTCTGGAGGCGGTCATTGATGCGGGGGCGACAACACTGAATATTCCAGATACCGTTGGATACAACCTGCCGCACCAATTCGGTAACTTAATTAGTGAGTTAATCGAACGGATTCCAAACTCAGATAAGGCGATCTTCTCTGTTCATTGTCATAATGATCTGGGGTTGGCGGTCGGTAACTCGCTCTCAGCAGTGCTCAACGGCGCACGTCAGGTGGAGTGTACGATTAATGGCCTGGGTGAACGTGCGGGCAATGCCTCTCTGGAAGAGGTGGTGATGGCAGTTCGTACCCGTCAGGACCTCTTCAGTTGTGATACACGGCTCGACACAACGCAGATCGTCCCCTGTTCCAAGTTGGTCTCCGGCATTACCGGTTTTCCAGTGCAGCCCAATAAGGCGGTGGTGGGGAGTAATGCCTTTGCTCATGAGTCGGGTATCCATCAGGATGGTGTGCTCAAGCAGCGTGAGACCTACGAAATTATGCGTGCGGAAGATGTGGGGTGGAGCGCCAACCGCATGGTGCTGGGTAAGCACTCAGGTCGTAATGCCTTCAAGACACGTCTTCAGGATCTTGGTGTAGAGTTTGAAACACAGGATGAGCTGAATGAGGCGTTTGCCCGTTTCAAGGATCTGGCCGATAAAAAGCATGAGATTTATGATGAGGACCTGCAGGCACTGGTGACCGATGCTACGCAGTGGAGTTCAGATGAACGTTTTCGTCTGGTTGCATTGCGTGTCTGTTCAGAAACGGGTGAATCGCCTGAGGCCGAAGTGACGCTGATGATTGATGATGAAGAGAGGAGTGGTCAGGCAACGGGCGCTGGCCCGGTTGATGCAGTATTCCGTGCGATTGAGTTATTGGTGGATAGTCAGGCAAAACTGGATCTCTACTCAGTGAATAGCATCACCGAAGGGACGGATGCCCAGGGTGAGGTGACGGTACGGCTGGACAAAGAGGGGAGTATGATCAATGGTCAAGGGTCAGATACCGATATTGTGATTGCCTCAGCCAAGGCCTATGTTCATGCGCTGAACCGGGTTGTAGAGCCGGACCAGAGAGCACATCCACAACTGTAGGTCTATTGAGAGTCTAGAGAGAATGTGGGTCGCCTTTATTGAGTTATTTCTGATTCTTGCACTGGTAGGCTGGGTGGTGTGGATGATTCGTAAATGAGTTCATTTGTATCACCCCATCTCCAGGCTATGGGTATACAGCAGTGGGTGCTGAAGTCAAATCCTGATGCTAACAGTGCTCCAGAGCTGTCGGAGTCTGTTGACTTCACTCAACAGATTCAAGTAAAGGGAGAGATCGGTGCCTCACTGTTGATGATGAGCGGACCATTAGACCCCAAAGCCGATCAACTACTGAGTGTCATGTTGCACTCCATTGGTGTGGTACGGACGGCCTGTTATCAGTTAACGGTTGACTCCGTTTCGCTCTTCACTGAGGAGCCTTTCGCGCAGTATCTGAATCAGCAAGCAGAGCGTGTTCGCCCTAAAGTGGTAGTGCAGTTTGGTGGAGAACGCAGTTCGATTGCAGGCCTGTACTGGATTGACCATCCTGCTGATCTGATCTCTTATCCAGAGAGGAAGAGAGCGGCCTGGAATACCTTGAAACAGCTACATGTGCAGTTGTCGCAAACCTGATATTAAGCGTCTTGTTGAGCAATGTTGATCCGTAAATTGATGGAAGAGGACCTTCCTGCTGTACTGGAAATAGAGCAACAGGTTTACCCCTTTCCCTGGTCCCGGCAGATTTTTACGGACACCATTGAATCGGGTGCGCTGTTGGTAGTGGTTGAAGATGGACAGCGAGTGAAGGGCTATGCGGTCCTCTCGACGGGGGGTGGGGAGGCTCAGCTATTCAATATCGCAGTTTCGCCAGACTCTCAAGGTAGAGGGTTAGGGCGTGAGCTGTTGCAGTGGCTGATTGAACAGGCGAAACAGCAGCAGGCTGAGATGTTGTTTCTCGAGGTGAGGCTCTCCAACCAAGTCGCACAATTACTCTACCTGGATATGGGGTTTAATGAAATTGGTTTGCGCAAGCGCTACTACCGTTGTAATGGAGGAGGGCGAGAGGATGCGTTGATCTATGCCTTGCAGTTACAGTCAGAGAACTACTTTAACCTAAGCTGAATGGTTCCTTATCGCTTGAGTGCATCTGAGAGGTGAGGCTGAATGGCCTTGGTGATGGCGTGGTGTACATCCAACCCCCCGGCAATGATGTTGCCTGTTTCAAGAAAGTCACCGGCCCCGGAAAAATCACTACAGACACCTCCAGCCTCAGTGACCAGTAGTGCGCCAGCAGCCATATCCCACGGGTTGAGAGCGATCTCCCAGAAGCCATCCAGACGTCCGGCTGCGACATAGGCAAGATCAATGGCGGCAGAGCCGGCACGACGAATCCCGGCACTGTCTGGAAATAGTGCCCTGAAGGTGTTCAGATAGACATCCAGATGCTGCTGCTGTTTGAAAGGAAAGCCGGTCCCTAGTAAAGCACCATCGAGACTTTTGCGTTTGGTTGTGCGAAGGCGTCGATTGTTGAGCATCGCGCCATCCCCTTTGCTGGCGGTAAACAGCTCGTCTCTCAAGGGATCATAGACGACGGCATGCAGTAGATCTCCATTAAAGGCGAGGGCAATAGAGACCGAAAAGATCGGAAACCCGTGGAGATAGTTGGTCGTGCCATCCAGAGGGTCGATAATCCATTGATACTCATTGCCTTCAATGCTGCCACTCTCCTCAGCCAAAATGGAGTGTTTGGGGTAGGCATGGTGAAGAATCTGGATGATCTCAGCCTCGGCCTGACGATCTACATCAGAGACAAAATCATTTTTCTCTTTACTCTGAATGTTCAGGGTATCAAGGCGGTCCATAGAGCGCAGCATGACTGAGCCTGCACGACGGGCAGCCTTGATGGCAATATTAAGCATTGGGTTCATAGTACAGAGCCTGCAGAGTACGGGAAAGTGGCCCATTTTACAGTAGTCGGCTGTGGTCTGCATGGTAACATCGAGGTGGCTGTCCGAGAATAGAGAGCCTACTGCGGAAAAGCTGAATTTGACCATATTTTTCCATCCTTTTCGTTAATTAGTGGAACTATTCGCCTCAAATGGTGACAAAATCTGTCTCAAATCAGCTTCTCCTCGCGACGACTTCTATTCTCGGGCAGGCCCCTGACTTCAAAATTTCGATAAGTACGGATGATTATGGATAGTGTAGATGTAAGATTTGTGCTGGTTGAAACCTCGCACCCCGGTAATATCGGAGGTGCGGCACGAGCGATGAAAAATATGTGTCTTGATCAGTTGGCGCTGGTCAATCCCAATCGGTATCCCAGTGCAGATGCGACCTCGCGAGCCTCCGGGGCAGATGATATCCTGATGAATGCCTCGCTACATGAAACGCTCGACCAGGCACTGGAGGGGTGCGCACTGGTGGTGGGTACCAGCGCACGCCCCCGCGGACTCTATATTCCAGAGCTGACACCGAAACAGTGTGCAGAGAAAATTCTGCTCGAAGCGCATCAGGGCAAGGTGGCTGTGCTGTTTGGGCGAGAGGATTCAGGGCTTAGCAATGGTGAGTTGGACCGCTGTAATATGCTAATGCGGATCCCAACCAGTCAGGACTACTCTTCACTCAACTTGGCGGCTGCGGTTCAGGTGCTGGCCTATGAATTGATGGTTCAGCGTGGCGAGGCACCGTTGCAACGTCCAATCGGAGATGAGGAGAGACGACACCCTCTGGCAAGTGCTAATGAGATGGAGGGACTCTTTAACCATATTGAGCAGACAATCATTGCCACCGAATTTTTGGACCCGCAAAACCCCCGTCAGGTGATGCGCCGCCTGCGTCGTCTCTTCAATCGTGCTGATGTCGATCGCAATGAGATCAACATACTTCGGGGAATACTCACCTCAGTACGGACCTCTCTGGACAAGGTATAACATTTGAGCTATAAAAATGTGGTAGATTGTGGAAGCGTTTGAGAGGTTGGCTTATCAAGTTAGACTCTGGGCGATATTTATTAACAGACTTGTTGGATGAAGAGAGGATGCTGAGATGCTCACATTAATAATCGTAAAGTCGTGTTCTCAAGATCAGTTGAGATTGTTGTTTTGAACGCGTTAGTGATAGATGATGTC
>DUYW01000082.1 GCA_013349825.1 Gammaproteobacteria bacterium
CTGGACTAAGGCATTGGGTCAGCTTACTCGCTTTCTTGATCGGGAGGAGCTGAACGAGCTGGAATTGCAAGGGCTGGTGCAGTCCTTCGAGTACAACCATGAGCTGTCTTGGAAGACGCAGAAGGATTTTCTGGAGGCGCAGGGGGTAACTGAACTGTATGGCTCCAAGAATGTAGCGAAAAAGGCATTTGAGACGGGGCTGGTGGAGGATGGGGAGGTTTGGATGGATATGATTGATAGTCGTAACCTCACCTCTCACACCTACAACGAAGAGACCACCGAGAAGATCACCACGGCAATCATTGAGCAGTACTATGATGCCTTCCGTGAACTACATGCCAAGCTGAAGGGGCTGGCAGAGCAGGAGTTGAATGGCTGACTCCACACATGACCATGGTCTCAAACCGGAGGTGGTGCAGCGTATCGCTCTGGTGCTGGCCCGCTTCCCTGAGGTTGGACAGGCGCTGCTCTATGGTTCTCGTGCCAAGGGAAGCTATCGCCCCGGTTCTGATATTGACCTGACCCTGAAGCTGTCGGCAGAGTCGAAAGCGGTGCGCAATGAGTTGCTGTTTCCACTGATGACGGCGTTGGAGGATCTGGAGCTGCCCTACAGTATTGACCTCTCACTGTTTGCCAGTATCGATAACCCGGATCTGATCGACCATATTGAGCGGGTCGGTGTTGAGTTTTACAACCGTGAACGCTTTCTCGCCGCACAGCAGAGCGAGATACGCCGTGAACGTCGAGCCGCCGAGGCGCTAGAGTCAGAGGCACAGTTAGAGCGCGGGCTGATTGAACGGCTGGTGGGGCTGGGGTATGAGCGGGTAGAGATTACCGATGCCAAGGGGCTACGTGCCAATCTCAAGCAGCAGTTGGAGCGCCACAACGGAGTGACGCTGAGTGAGGGCGAATTTGCCAAGGTGCTCAACCATCTGGATAAGGGGCGGGTTTTTGATCGTGCCAAAATTCTGCGTGATCGTTTCCAGCTTACGCGGGAGGATGGCTCCTCGCTCTATCTGCAATTTCTGAATAGTGAGCACTGGTGCAAGAATGAGTATCAGGTTACGCAGCAGATCAGCCAGCAGGGGCATTACCAGAACCGTTATGATGTAACCCTGTTAGTCAATGGTCTACCGCTGGTGCAGATTGAGCTGAAGCGGCGTGGCATGGAGTTGAAAGAGGCGTTCAACCAGATCAACCGCTACCAACGCCACTCCTTCTGGGCGGAGTATGGGCTGTTCCAGTATGTACAGCTCTTTGTGATCTCCAACGGGGTCAATACCAAATACTACGCCAACAACCGCAAGCAGGATTTTAAGCAGACCTTCTTCTGGGCTGATGTAGAGAATAGTCTGATTACCGAGCTGGACCGTTTTGCCGATCAGTTTCTGGAGCCGTGTCACCTCTCGAAGATGATCTGCAAATATACCGTGCTGCATGAGTCGAACAAGGTGCTGATGGTGTTGCGCCCCTACCAGTACTATGCGGTTGAGGCGATGGTGGGGCAGGTGCGGCAGGGTCACAACAATGGCTATGTCTGGCACACCACCGGATCGGGCAAGACACTGACCAGCTTTAAGGCGGCGCAGGTGATGATGAAACTGCCAGAGGTGCATAAGGTGGTGTTTGTGGTGGATCGTGCCGATCTCGACTATCAGACCACGCGCGAGTTCAACGCCTTCAGCGAAGGCAGTGTGGATGGCACTGATAATACCCATACGTTGGTGCAGCAGTTGGCGGGGGATCATAAGCTGATTGTCACCACCATCCAGAAACTGAATACAGCAATCTCGCGTGAGCGTTACCTGTCGCAGCTATCGTTGCTGAGTCAGAAGCGGGTGGTGTTTATCTTTGATGAGTGCCACCGTTCGCAATTTGGCGAGACCCACAAACGTATTACCGGATTTTTCCAGCAGGCGCAGCTATTTGGTTTTACCGGCACCCCGATCTTTGCCGAGAATGCGACCCGCAACGAGCATGGTAAGCGCACCACGCATGACCTGTTTGGCGAGTGTCTGCACCGCTACGTGATCACCAATGCGATCAGTGACGAGAATGTGCTGAAGTTTGCGATTGAGTATTGGGGGAAGCTTAAACGCAAGGGGGGCGAGCTGGTCGATGAGGCGGTCTCCTCGATTGATACCAAGGCATTTTTCGAGAGTCCGCAACGTATCGGGCAGGTGGTTGATTGGGTGGTTGCGAACCATAATCGTAAGACCCACAACTACGAGTTCACGGCGATGTTCTGCGTGAGCAGTGTGGAGGCGCTGATTACCTATTATGACCTCTTCAAGCAGAAACGTGAGGTGGGAGAGCACGATCTGCGGGTGGCGACCATCTTCTCTTACGGCACCAATGAGGACGATGCCGAGGCCAACGGATTGATTGGTGATCCTGATTTTGATCTCAGTCAGGATGATGGGGCGCACTCACACAGTCGTGACAAGCTAGAGAGTTATATCGACGACTACAATGCGCTCTATAAGACCCAGTTCTCTACCCAACAGAGTAAAGGTTTTTACAACTACTACAAAGACATCGCGCGGCGGGTGAAGGATAGGGAGCGTGAGGATGCCAACCCGGCAGATCGGATTGATATCCTGCTGGTGGTCAATATGTACCTCACTGGGTTTGATGCGAAGAAGCTCAATACACTGTATGTCGACAAGAACCTGCGCTACCACGGCTTGATACAGGCCTTCTCCCGCACCAACCGTACACTGGGGGAGAAGAAGTCACAGGGGAATATCGTCTGCTTCCGCAACCTGAAGAAGAACACCGATGAGGCGATTGCCCTCTTCTCCGATCCTGGAGCGCAAGAGGTGATCTTGATGGAGCCGTATGAGGAGTATGTCGAACAGTTCAATGCAGGGGTGGTTGACCTGCTGGTGATTGCCGAAACCCCAGATGCGGTCAATCAACTGATCAGCGAGGAGGATCAACTGATTTTTGTGCAGGCCTTCCGCAGATTGATTCGTCTGATGAATGTGTTGAGGTCGTTTACCGAGTTCAACTTCAATGATCTGGAGCTGGATGCGCAGACCTTCGAGGACTACAAGAGCAAGTATCAAGACCTCTACCACCGCAGCCGTGAAGAGGAGAAGGTGTCAATCATCGATGAGGTCGATTTTGAGCTGGAATTGATCCAGCGTGACGAGATCAATGTGGCCTATATTCTCGGGTTGCTGGAGGGGCTGAGAGCCAGTGGAGAGGAGAGCGATGAGGAGAAAGGGGAGAGAGAGAAGAAGAGAAATGCCATTCTTGATCTGCTGGGCAAAGAGGGACAACTACGCAGCAAACGGGAGCTGATCGAGCGCTTTATTCAGGAGCAGATGCCTGATATCAAACCAGATCAGGAGCTAACCGAGGTTTTCAACGACTACTGGGCAGAGGAGAAGCAGAAGGCTGTTGTAACACTTTGTAACAAAGAGGGAATAGACAAAGAAGCATTTTACCGTATGATGGAGGAGCACCACTTTACAGGTAAAACCCCGTTGCGTGAGACTGTGTTTAATGCGCTGGAACGGAAGCCCAAGTTGTTGGAACGTAAGAAAATCTTTGAGCGGGTGGTGAAGGAGTTGTTGGAAATTGTGGCTACGTTTGATGATGGGGTTTAATCACCGCGTAGCAGCCATCAGTTCTTCCTGTTACTTTCTTGGTTCGGGGTTTCAGAGGT
Source organism: Gammaproteobacteria bacterium (assembly GCA_013349825.1). Taxonomy (GTDB): domain Bacteria; phylum Pseudomonadota; class Gammaproteobacteria; genus Thiopontia. The sequence continues at coordinate 3,677 of DUYW01000082.1, forward strand.
TGTAACCTTGTTGTGGTTTGGTTTATGAACTATTACGAGTCAAAAGCGGTTCAATAAAATAAAGAGAGTCCTCTATGAGTTCTATTGCTGTACATGGCCTGGATGCCCCTCTGGATCGCCTGATCCGAGAAAAGGCGCGGCAGAAAATCTCAGTGTGAATAAGACAATCAAGAAATTGTTGGCGCAGGCATTGGGGCTCTCTGAGGTTCCAAAAACAAGCCATAGAGAAGACTTTGTGGATCTGTTTGGTGTCTGGAGTGATGAGGAGCGCAGTGCCTTCGAGAAGCGTATCGAACCATTTTCAGAGGTGGATGCGGATGAGTGGAAATGAAAAAGGCTCTGCTCGATACCAATGGTTATAGTGCACTGCTGAATGGTGATGAGGATATTCTGAATATTATTTCAGGAGTGGATACGCTTTACCTTTCTGTCATTGTGTTGGGAGAGCTGTATGCTGGTTTCAGGGGAGGGGGCCGGGAGTCAGAGAATGTTCGGCTGCTGGAGTTGTTTCTGAATAAGCCAACCGTTCAGGTGCTTGATGTGACTCAGGAGACAGCGGAAATATTCGGTTCAGTCAAGGAGTCGTTAAAACAGGCTGGCACACCTTTGTCAATCAATGATGTTTGGATTGCCTCTCACGCCTTGGAGGCTGGGGCTGCTGTTGTGACGTACAATCATCACTTTGATCGAATACATGGCGTGCGGGTGGTTTGGTAAGGGTACCGACAATTGCAGTTTATTATCTCCGGTATGGAGATCAAGCTCTATATCCATAGAGCCATAGAGCCATAGAGCCGATCAAAGCGCTCGCCACAGCTTCTTAAGTCGGTCTGCAGAGACCGGTTTTTTTGTACCCAACTCCTGGGCAAACAGTGACACCCGAAACTCCTCCACCATCCAGCGGTACTCGATAAACGGAGAAGAGTGATTGTCGTTGAGTCGCTTTTCAAATGGGTCCCAGTGCGGAGCGAGTTGTTGCGCTCGCTGACGATCGGCCTGTGGGTTCTGCTGTAGCTTCTCCAATCGCTTCTCTACCGCCTGTAGATAGCGGGGTAGCTCTGGTAGCCACTCAGCGGGGGTCTGTTGCAGGAAGTGGGGGTAGACCAGTGACTCGATATGGCTTTTGATCTTGCTGTAGGTCATGAGGTGAGCGGGTGATACGTTGCCCTTCAGTTGCTTCATCAGGTTGTGGTGGCGCTTGAGTACGTTCTCGCTGATCGCCCCAAAGAGCTGGAGCTGTTTTGAAAGGGTCGAAAGAGCTGCTGTCGTGCGTTGCTGATAGCTGGATGCGCTTCTGGGGAGTGATACCTCTGTGTTGAAGAGTGCTGCATGGATTGCTGTTTGAAGTAGGTCTTCCATCAGCACCTCACAGCGCCCAATGGAGAGATAGTGTAGGCAGAGTTTCTGTTGGTCGATCTGTTGTTTGAACAGTTTTTGAATGGTGCTCTGCTGCTCTTGTTGGAATAGTGCGGCAACCCCCTTGCGGCTCTCGGCTTCGGCCTGTTCAGGTGTCTCCAGTAGTTGCAGGGCCAGCATAGATTTTCCCTTGTTACGGGTGGCTACCAGCGCGGGATAGAGGGTGATGACAATGCCGTGCCGTTTTAGCTCTACCGTTTCAGGCAGTTCACCAAAGTCCCAGTAGGTGATGTTGTTGCGTTCCAGTGGGTGAGCGCTCTCGGTTTTTTCTATGGAGGAGACTTTCGGTGTATGGATAGCTTTTGCCGAAGGCTGTGCGCTGCCCTGCTGTTGTAGCTGTGTCAGATCGCGACCGCTCTGTTGTATTGCGCCATCGGCAGCCAGCACCTGAAAGCGCATCTTCAGGTGATCCGGCAGAGTGATCTCATTCCATGTTTTTTCGGGCAGGGTCACCCCCGTCATATGCCGCAGTCGGGAGGAGAGCTGTGGCCCCAGCGGGCCATCTGCTGGACTCAGTGCAGGTAGCACCGCATCGGTAAAGTCGGGGGCGGGGACAAAGTTGCGCCGCCACTGTTTTGGCAGGGCACGCAACATGGCGATGATCCGCTCACGCAGCAGCCCCGGCACCAGCCACTCAAAATCTTCCGGCTTCATCTGCTGTAGCAGCTCGGTGGGCAGAGTCAGGGTGACGCCATCACTCTCACTCTCTGGATCGAAGTGGTAATTCAGCGGCAGCCTGGCGCGTCCTATGGTGAGGTGGTCGGGAAACTGGTTGCCGTCTCGTACCGCCTCTGCATCATGCTGCATTAATAGCGCTTCGGTCAGGTAGAGCAGCGATGGGTTCTCCTGTTCGGCCTGCTTACGCCACTTCTCAAAGGTGGGGGCGGAGTAGACCCCGTCTGGAATGCGCTTATCGTAGAACTGATACAGTGTCTCATCATCTGCCAGAATATCGCGGCGGCGCGACTTCGCTTCCAGTGATTCAATCTGCTCAATCTGTTTGCGGTTCTTGCTGAGGAAGTTGCCACGGGTGTGTAGCTCTCCTTCGACCAGCGCCTGGCGGATAAAGATCTTGCGTGACTCCTTGGGATCAATCGGTCCGAAGTTGGTCTTGCGTCGCGCCACAATGGGGATGCCATAGAGGGTGACGGTCTCAAAGGCGGTCACCTGCCCGCGCCGCTTCTCCCAGTGGGGTTCAGCGTAGCTGTGTTTTAGCAGATGTTTGCCGATGCGCTCCACCCACTGTGGTTCGATACGGGCCACGGTACGGGCGTAGAGTTGCGAGGTCTCTACCTTTTCGGCGGCGATAATCCACTTGGGGTTACTCTTGAACTGACCGGAGCCGGGCCAGATCTTCATCTGCACCCCGCGTGCGGCGTTGTAGACATGCTTCTCGCTGCTTACTGTGGCGATATGGCTCAACAGTCCCGTCAGCAGTGCACGGTGGATCATGCCGTAGTCGGCGGCCTGATCGTTCGGTTTCAGCCCCATCTCTTTGGCCTGTTGGCGTAGTTGAGTATGCACCTCACGCCACTCGCGCATGCGCATCCAGGAGAGGAAGTTGGTCTTGCACAACTTGCGTAACTGACTGTTGGAGAGCTTCTGCTTCTGCTCCTCATAGAAGTGCCAGAGGTTGAGATAGAAGAGGAAGTCGGATGCCTCATCCTCAAATGGCTCATGTTTCTGGTCGGCCGCCTGCTGTGCATCCAGTGGTCGCTCGCGTGGATCTTGAATGGTGAGTGCGGCGGCGATGATCAGCATCTCTGTTAGACAGCTCTCGCGCTCTGCAGCCAGCAGCATACGGGCAATCTGTGGATCGACAGGGAAACGCGCCACCTGCTTGCCGAGTGGAGTCAGTCTGTTGTCTTTGTGTACGGCACCCAACTCATGCAGGGTGCGGAAACCATCACGGATCAGCCGCAGATCAGGAGGATCGATAAAGGGGAATTGGTCTGGCTGTCCCAGCCGCAGTGCGGCCATCTGCAAGATCACCGGGGCGAGGTGGGTGCGCAGAATCTCCGGGTCGGTAAATTCGGGGCGGGTCTCAAAGTCCTCCTCACTATAGAGGCGGATACAGATGCCGTCGGCGACACGCCCGCAGCGCCCCTTGCGCTGGTTCGCTGCCGCCTGTGACACCTTCTCAATCGGCAGTCGCTGAATCCCGGTGCGGTGGCTGTAGCGGCTGATACGTGCAGTGCCAGCATCGATCACATAACGAATGCCGGGAACGGTCAGCGAGGTCTCCGCTACATTGGTTGAGAGCACAATGCGTCGCCCGGAGTGGTTGGCAAAGATACGGTTCTGCTCCTTGTTGGAGAGTCGGGAGAAGAGGGGGAGAATCTCGGTCTGTGAAAGTTTCGATTGGGTAAGAAAATCGCCTATCTCGCGGATCTCGCGCTCCCCGCTGAGAAAGAGCAGAATATCCCCCGGCCCCTCTCGTGATAGTTCGTGTGCTGCATCGAGAATTGTCTGTTGTAGCCGCTGGGTACGGTCCTGACGCTGTTTGTACCCCTCCTCTCTGCTCCCGACTTCTTCTGGTGGGCGGTAACGCACCTCCACTGGATAGGTGCGGCCCGATACATTCAATACCGGGGCATTATTGAAGTGGCGGGAGAAGCGATCCGGGTCGATGGTAGCCGAGGTGATGATCAACTTCAGGTCGGGGCGCTTGGGCAGAATCTGTCTCAGATAACCGAGCAGGAAATCGATATTGAGGCTGCGCTCATGCGCCTCATCGATAATGAGGGTGTCGTACTGCTTTAGTAGCGGATCAGATTGTGTCTCTGCCAGCAGAATACCATCGGTCATCAGTTTGATGCGGCTACTCTTCTTGCTCTGATCACTAAAGCGGATCTTGAAGCCAACCAGCTCTCCCGGTGTGCTCTTCAGCTCTTCGGCAATACGGCCGGCGACTGCGCGTGCAGCAATTCGACGCGGCTGGGTGTGACCTATCTTCTGTTTCTCTCCGCGTCCAATGGAGAGGCAGATCTTGGGTAGTTGAGTGGTTTTACCTGAACCCGTTTCACCGCAGAGGATAGTGACCTGATTTTGTTGGATCGTCTCTGCAATCTCATCTCGCCGTTGATTGATTGGCAAAGAGTCATCAAAGTCGATAGTAAGGGGTGTTTGACTCATGTTTGACTCATGGTGAATGTGAAAGAGGAGTCTCTTTATTGCTTCTTGGTTACGGGTCTTAGTTACTGAGAGTGCGACCACCATCGACGCTGATGATCTGCCCGGTGATGTAGTGTGCATGCTCAATCAGAAACAGGGCAGTGTTGGCGATGTCGGTCGGTTCTCCACTTCTTTTCAGTGCGGTGCGTGAGAGGATCTCCTCTTTGCTGGCTTCATTCAGCTCGTTTTCCGGCCAGAGGATTGCGCCGGGCGCAATGCCGTTGACACGAATTTCAGGTCCCAGTTCACGTGCCAGACTTTTGGTGAGCATTGCGAGCCCCGCTTTTGCCATTGAGTAGACGGTATGCTCTTTCAATGGGCGGTCTGCATGAATATCAACAATGTTGATAATGTTCCCTTGGCGTTGCTTCAGGTAGGGGGCAGCGGCCTGCGAAAGAAAAAGGGGCGCTTTAAGGTTGGAACCTATCAGCTCATCCCAGTTTTGTTCGCTAATAGAGCCTACGGGGGTCGGATAGAAAGTGGAGGCGTTGTTGATCAGTACATCCAGTTGCCCCCAGACGGATTGAGCCTGTTGGATCATACTATCGAAGGTCGCTGTCTGGTGCAGGTCAGCCTGAATCAGTGCAACGGAGTCGGGACGGTTCTGCTCCAGTTCATTTCGTAATTCAGTAGCCGCTTGGTTAGAGTTTCGGTAGTGAATCACCAGGTTCATCCCAGCCTCGTGGAGTACACGTGCGGTTGTTGCCCCGATTCGGTGTGCTGCACCTGTGATAAGGACCACTGGAGGGGGCAAAGAGTTGTTATCATTATCCATTCGTTATGTTGTCCCGGATTGATCTAATTGAGTAGTTTATCAGATGAAAGCAATGCTACCTGAACCCTCTCCTGAGAGAGTGACAGCTTCGCAGCAGTTGAAGAGAGAGCTTGTGGGTGAGATTCACGCTGCGAAAGGGTGGGTCCCTTTTAGTCACTATATGGAGCGGGTACTCTACAGTCCGCAAGCGGGGTACTACAGTCAGTTGCAGGGGCTAGGTGCTCAAGGTGATTTTGTCACTGCACCTGAAATATCTCCCCTCTTTTCACGTGTTGTGGCGAGACAGATAGCGCCGGTTTTGGCTTCTCTTTCGAAGCCGGTTCTGATGGAGTTTGGTGCAGGTTCTGGAGTGATGGCAGTTGAGATACTGCTGGAGCTGGAACAGCTTGGACAACTGCCAGAACAGTATCTGATACTGGAACTGAGTGGTGGCCTTCGTTTGCTACAGCAACAGACCTTTCAACAGCGTGCACCACACCTGCAGGACCGGGTGGTCTGGCTGCAACAGCTTCCGAAACCCCCTTTTCAAGGGGTAATTGTTGCCAATGAGGTGCTGGATGCTATTCCCTTTGACTGTTTTGTGGTGCGCTCTGGTAGTGCAGTGGCGTATGGTGTCTCAACAAACCCGCAGGGAGAGCTGATCTGGAGTGATTCACACGGTCATGACACAACGCAATGGGGGGGAGAGATTGAACTGAGTGGATTGGAAGAGGGTTACTGCTCAGAATTACGACCCTCGATGCGGGGCTGGATTGCGTCACTGGCTGACCTGCTTGAGCAGGGGATGGTGTTGTTGGTGGACTACGGTTATAGCCGTTCAGAGTACTACCGTCCAGAGCGCAGCAGAGGGACGTTGAGCTGCTTTTATCGACATCACCGACATGAAGACCCCTTTTTCTATCCGGGGCAGCAGGATATTACTGCACATGTAGATTTTACCGCAGTGGCAGAGGCGGCAGATGGTGTAGGGTTTACAGTCGCGGGCTACACCACGCAGGCCTATTTTTTACTGGCAGGAGGGATTACGGAGCTGGCTGAGAGAGAGGATGTAGAACAGCTGCAGACTCGTGTTGAGGTTTCACAAGCGATTCAGCAGTTGACCCTGCCGGCACAGATGGGTGAAGTGATCAAAGTGATGGCGCTTACGCGTGGTGTCGACTTGCCGGAAACTTTTACCCTGTATGATCAGCTGCATACGCTGTAATAATACCTTGGTATGCTAGAGAGATGATCGAGAGAAGAGAGAATAGATGGATCTGATTCAAATTATTGTGCTCTCCTTGGTGCAGGGGTTAACTGAGTTCCTGCCGGTCTCCAGCTCAGCACACCTGATTCTGGTGCCCTACCTGGTGGGCTGGAGCGATCAGGGGCTCGCATTTGATGTTGCAGTTCACCTAGGTACCTTGATTGCAGTTGTAAGCTACTTCCGGCGAGAGTTGGCAACCATGTTAATCGAGTGGAGCGGTTCAATAGCAGGGCACGGACTGAGTGCAGATGCAAAATTGGCCTGGCAGGTGGGCCTCGGTACCATTCCCGTAGGGTTGGCCGGGCTGCTCTTCAAAGATGAGATTGAACTCTATCTGCGCTCCCCTTTGGTGATTGCAACCACAACCATTCTGTTTGGATTGCTGTTGTGGTGGGGGGATCGGGTGGGTAAACAGCAAAATGGTGAATATACCATGGGATGGAAGGCCGTTGTGGTGGTGGCATTTGCCCAGATACTGGCGCTGATACCGGGAACCTCGCGTTCTGGAGTCACCATTACGGCGGGATTGATGATGGGGATGACACGACAAGGAGCGTCCCGTTTCTCCTTTCTGCTATCGATTCCAGTGATCCTGTTGGCTGGCGGTCTGGAGGCTAAAGGGCTTTTTGAGCAAGAGGCCGCGTTGGATTGGCAAGCGCTGTTATTGGGAACTCTCTTTTCTGCATTGAGTGCCTATCTCTGTATTCACTATTTTCTAAAGCTGCTGGATCGGGTTGGAATGGTGCCATTTGTACTCTATCGCTTGATGCTTGGAGTAGTGCTATTGGGTCTCTATTTGTAGTTTTGCAGGTTGAGTGCCACTGGATCTGCTTGACAATAAGGGGGGGTTGTATACACTGCCTCCTCTTTCACGGGGCGTAGCGCAGTCTGGTAGCGCACCGCAATGGGGTTGCGGTGGTCGGAGGTTCGAATCCTCTCGCCCCGACCAGATTAAAGGGTTCCGACCCTGTAAGAGATTACCTGTCGGAATGACGGAGGTGGGCGCTGGGGCGCCTCCCTTGCGGGGT
>DUYW01000083.1 GCA_013349825.1 Gammaproteobacteria bacterium
TGGTCGAGGTGGGATCTTCTGAGCCGCTGCTGTAGGTGACTGTGCGCAGGGCGCTCTGGTATTGGGCTACGGTGGCGCTGCCACTGAGGGTCAACACGCCGGTACTGCTGTTGTAGCTGCCACTGATGCCATTCTGGGTGGTAAACCCGAGGGTGTCCCCGTTGGTAAAGCCACTACTGAGGGTGACGGTGGCTGCAGTGATTTGTGTGTCATCGCTATCACTGAGGGCGATGGTGTTGTCTATCGCTGCGGCACTGCCGTTTTCACTGTAGGCGAGGGTGGCGCCTGCGGTGGCTACGGGGGTGTCGTTGGATGCGGTGAGGTTTATGGTGCTGGTGACGGCACTGCTGTTTTGGGCTCCATCACCATCGGAGTTGGCATCAGTGACCTGCCAGCTGACGGTACGGCTGGCGCTTCCGGAGGTGGGATCTTCTGAGCTGCTGCTGTAGGTGACTGTGCGCAGGGCGGCCTGGTATTGGGCTACGGTGGCAGTGCCACTGAGGGTCAATACGCCGGTACTGCTGTTGTAGCTGCCACTGATGCCATTCTGGGTACTAAATCCGAGGGTGTCCCCGCTGGTAAAGCCACTACTGAGGGTGACGGTGGCCCCGGTAATCTGGGTGTCATCGACATCACTGAGGGTGACGGTGGCATCAATCGCTGCGGCACTGCTGTTTTCACTGTAGGCGAGGGTGGCTCCTGCGGTGGCGACCGGGGCATCGTTGGCTGCGGTAATCGAGGTGCCAATAGTGACCCCTGCCGCTGCCACTTTGCTGGTGGCATCGTCAGCAGTGGTGTCGAAGGTCTGACGGGTGGCTCCACTGGTGAAGGTGGTGGCACTGGAGTCATCAACTGCAAAGACGGTCAGTGAGCCTGGGGTGCCGTTATATTCAGCAACAGGGACAAAACGTAGCTTGGTGCTGGTATTGAGTAGTAACGCTCCACTGGTGGTGACGCTGCTGATGTCGTACCAGCTGCTTCCATCGGTGCTGTACTCCCAGTCTCCTTCGGTGGCGTTATTGGAGCCGTCGGTGCTGATGGCGATTCCGGCAAAGCTGTCGCTATCATCGTCGCTGAACAGGCTGTTCATGATTGAGGTAACGGTTGCACCCGATGGAGAACTGGTATCCTCATCCACCGCACTGAGCGTGCCATTTCCACTAAAACTTGGGGCATCATTCTCACCCGTCACTGTAACCGAGATGGTCTTTCCACCGCTACTTCCACCATCCCCATCGGTGACTGTAAGGGACAGATTATGGGCATTCTCACCGGTTGCGGAGCTGGACTGGTAGGTGAGGCGTTGAATCAACGAGTCTATATAAGTAGGGGTAGAGCTACCATTGAAGGAGATGGTCAGATTACTGCCTGAACCACCACTCAGGGTCGCAAAGGTGGTCCAGCTACTGCCATTGGAGACCTGTACATTGCTCCCAGATAGCTGAATATTACCGCTAGTGCCCACATCCTGATTAGAGATCGAAATAGTCTCTGTGGCGTTGACGCCAGTAACCGTAAGTTGCCCTCCACTCAGGTTGCCACCATCCGAATCGGCAAAGCTGACATCACTATCGATCAGCTGTGCAGAGGCATTCACCGTATTTTCGAGATAGGTCTCTGATGTTGTCAGATTGCTCAGTGTTGGAGCGGCATTGAAGCTGAGTGCAATACTACCCGAAGGTAAATATTCAATAGCACCCTGTGTAGTACTCCTAACCTGAAAGTGGATCGTATAAGTACCGTCCATAGTGATACCTATGCTATTGAAGCTCCAAGTGCTTCCCACGTGAACATTACCATTCCTGTTGGTTGCATCTACAATAGAGCCACCACCTCCAAAGTAGAGAGTAGAACTGGTTTGCGGACCTGTATAGCCACCGATAGACAGATGCATTGAGTCACCATTATTATGACTATTCATAAAACCAGGAGCCGTAGCTAAGTCCAGAGTGAAATTGACATACAGAGTTCCACCACCGTATGAAATGTTTGGCCCAGAAGTACTTGTAATACCTAAATCATGTTCGAATGACTCTAATTCTTCAATATCAAGCAGATTATATTCCTCGATATCCCCAGAATTCACCTCTAGATCCCAATCACCGGATATACCCGTCAGATCATCCGAAGCAGCTATATCCGCCCCGGTCAAAGAGGCAATTTGGTTGATAAAGGACTCCCCTTCTCCTTCAGCACCAACACGGCACCCCCAAAGCAGGATATCCCCCTCTGAGGTCAATGCCTGACCAATGGTAGAGAGTACCTCACGATACTCCTCTAAATGCTCGCTATCGAGCACCGCTGTTCCCAGTACCGCCACCCCTTCAGCTCCATGCCCCAACACATGGATTGCATCGATATCCGTTCGCTCAGAGAGCACCTCACTCATATAGGCCCAACCATCCACGCCTGCTTCTACCAAAAAAACCTCAGCATTGGGATCAACCCCATCGACCAATAACTGGTAGTCCGGCAGATTGGCATCGATAAAGACCACCTCGTTGCGCTGTGGTTCGCTTGGTGCGATGGCAGGCAGAATGGTTGGATCGGCAATCTCTTCACTCTGGAGTAGATTCCCCTCTGGAGAAAAACAGAGGCAGTCACTGGCCTCAACGACCTGTGCTGCATCAATCAGCGCAGCACCATCGAGCAGTACCCTTGGCTCCAGCGCATAGAAATGGAGACGACTCTTGCTTGACTGTTTCATACCCTCTCACCTCCAATGAAACTGAAATGGGGCGAGTGCAACACTACCCCTTGCAGATGCAACAGGTATTGAGAGACAAGTTTGATAACCAATCCGGCAAACAACATCACAAACCTCACATTTCAGTGAACGAGTATGGTCGGCAACGGGTAGGGCCAAGCTGGTTTACGAAAGAGGCGATATGCTCTTTCGCACTATATTGATCTATTTTGATCATGTTGCCAAAATTGAAGGGCAACTGGATAATCCACTCAGATCATGGGTAAGGATCTGACCGAATTCGGTGCATATTATAGTTCAATCTACCCCTATTTCAAATAATAAAGGCATCCCACTCTGTTTCAGGGCTCTGCTCATGAGGGACACTATCCGGCAAATTCGCAAATAGATTGATCTGTTTATCTCTCACGACCTGTTTGCCTCTATCTGTGTTCACGGCTCATTTCGCGCACTGGAGAACTCTACATATTGGTGGAGCATGGCGCTCAGCTTCAACCCAGACTGAGCAACCGCTGAACGGTTGATTTTGATTGATGGCCTGTCCCCTACCTTGCTCACCAATATCATCCCTCCAGACTGTAAAAAATGTGGATGATCACCAATGGTTAAGACCGGTTGCTCCTGAACCGTCTGCAAATAACGCTCAATGGATGAGTTGGAACCTTCACTATTTATAAACAGCACCACCTCACAATACCCTTGATGTTGAAGCTCTTCAATTTTGGTCAAATGGTAACTCCACTCTCTTTTTAACCCGTTCCATCTCAACAGCGGATCAAGTCCCCATTTTGCTGGTGGCTCTCCTTCCAGACAGACACAGAGATTAATATGCCTTGGAGCCGGGTCCAACTCAGGCCACTGCACGAATCTTACAATCTTGGTTACGAGGGCAATTGTGACGAGATTCTCAAAACCCTCTTGACCCACGGTATAAACAGGCAACGAGAACAGAAGAAGGCCGAGAAACACCCCTTTCCTCACTGCTCTTATCAGACCCAAGTTTACTTGAGACACCTCAAACCACACAATGCGCACTATCTGAGAGTGTCGTCAATTTTGGGGAAAATAATCCAGGTGACCCGTTTTCTGGATAATTGAGTAACACGATAGGGAACCTCGACATACCATCTGTAATCTGGCAGATTGTAAGGCCAAGGTTTAACAGGGGGTAACATCCCCTGCTGTAGATGAATGCTGTCGAGAACAGGGACAGCACAATCAGTCTGTCAGGCGAAACAAGGTAGACGGTTTCCCTAACATGTTGACTAATAATCCTATAGTATAAAGCCCATATTTTTAAGTTCAACTCAAAAGATGTATGAATTCATCAACCACAGTACCGGCCACCTTGTCATTATCACTATTTCCCCTATCCACACCATCGATATACGACTGATCTACAATGTTATTTAACCCAAGTGGTCACCGAATACTGATCATCGATGACGAGCCAGAAAACCTTCGATTGATTGCCGCTTTTCTGGAACAACAGGGGATGGATGTTATGCTCGCCAGCAGCGGTCAGGAGGGGGTAGCTTTGGCAGAGAATGGTCAACCAGACCTGATCCTGCTAGACATTATCATGACTGAACTAGACGGATTTGAAACCATCGAGTTACTCAAGAAAAACCCCAAGACCGAGACCATACCCGTACTCTTTCTAACGGCGTTAACGGAGATTGAGCAGAAGCTAAAGGCCTTTGCAGTGGGTGGTGCAGACTACCTCACCAAGCCGGTTCAGCAAGAAGAGTTGATGGCCAGGGTCTGTTTACAGCTTGAGCTGCGATCCCTGCATGAGACACTTAAAGAGAGAAATCAGGGTTTGAAACATGCCCTCGATACCGGAAACACCGTCAATGTGGCCATTGGTGTATTGATTGAACGCCACCGCCTTACAATGGAAGAGGCGACTGAACATTTACGCCAGTCTGCACGTTCACAGCGCCGCAAGATGAAAGAGCTGGCCGCAGAGATTTTGCAAGGTATTGACCTGATCAATCGCTTCAAATAAACCATTTTGTGTAACAGATTTATTGGTTTTTTTTCAATATCTCATTGATTTTTTTCAGCATCCAGATCATGCGCCATCTGCCTAATCTGGCGATAGAAGCTGGCGTAGTGCGGGGTATTCTCTTCCTGCTCTGTGGCCCACTGTTCAATCTTGTAGTACATCCCCAGTTCAACCAGTGCATCTAGCTTTTTGAGTCTCTCTTTCGGTGGCATCTCTATCGATTCTCCATCTTTGAGGCCATCCGGCTGCCCCGAGAGCTTTTCAGGGTGGAATATCCACTGCAAATCCAGTATCTCCGCAACCATTTTCAGCGGTTGAGAGAGTTTGATGGGGAGTGTCAAAGGGAGCTGATAAAGTGTGGGCCCTGTGTGACTCAAGCAGGTTGTGCCGTTGAACAGCAGCAACAATACCGGTATCTCTTCACCGTTAAGGGTTGTGACCAACTGCTGTTCCAGTGCAGCGAACTCCTCCTCCGTCAGTTCAGGCAGACCGATCAGGATGAGGTCCGGCCGCAGAGAAGAGAGCATCTTCGCTGCAGCATGGAGACTCTCCACCTGCTGCAGTGAAAAGCCGATTTGATTCAGATACTCTATTACGTATTGACAGGGTTCTTGCTGATGATCAATAGAGAGAATTGATCGCCTTCGCCCCTGATATCCACTCACTTCTCTCTGTTGTAAAGCAGTTTCCTGCATTTCAGCGATCGGACATTGCAGTAGGAGTGAGAGGGAAAAAACCTCTGGACCACTCGGTTGAGCCAGAAGTTCTCCTTGTAGAGCCGTGGTGAGTTGTTGGCAGTGGCCCCAGCCACCCTCCGTTGTAATCTGAGTGTTCCAGTCTAACGGGTATGAACGCTTGGTTTTTCCCCTGAAAGACAACTGTACCTGCGCCTGCTGTTGGTCCACTGTTTCGACAATGACCGATACGTTGATCTTTCCACCATCAGAGATCTTGTAGATCAGTCGAAACAGATCCAACAGCAATTGTATCAGCCGTGTCATATCCAGCATCAACGCCTTCACCTGCCCGGACTCCAACTGGAATTCAGTGCGTTGATGAATGTCGGGAAAACGGTATTGAAGTGCCAGCACCCACTGTTGTGTGAAATTTTCCAGCAAAAATGGAGAGAGGTTGAGTTCTCTACTCCCTGACTGGAGATTGGAGAGATCCACCCAGTGATCGAGCATACTGGAAAGTAATAGGCCTGCCCGTTCGATCTCCAACACTCTGCTTCGGGCCGTTTGATTCAGTTCCGACTGCTGCTGTAACAGCTGTGATTGACCGACGATGGTATTGAGTGGGTTTTTTAGATCGTGCGCAATCTGCTCTATCTGGCTCACCTCCAACGGAGTGGATCTCACCTCTTCAATCTCCTCTCCAGCCCCCCTTTTTTCTGCTGTTTCCAGCAGATCAGCCATCTCTGTTTTTCTTGCTCTGCGTGAGAATAATAAAACCAAAGCAAGGATCAGAGCGGCAAGCCAACCACTCCAGATGATAATTTCGCTCACTTCCTCCACACTGTACCCTGGTAAGCAATCACCGCTACAGCTCCCATTTCAACTGCAGGGAAAAGGAGCGCTCTATCTCCGTAACGGGCAACACTGGCAAGGTATGTTTGAATTGGGCAGTAGAGGGATCGAACAGATTGGTACCAACAAGAGAGATCTCTGGCCCACTCTGTAGTTGTCTACTCCAGCGCATATCCACCGTAGTATATGAGGACAGCTCCGCCCATGGAATATCATCGACATAACGCAACCAGAGATCGAGGGTGGTATCGTGATCCAGATCCATTTGAGAACGGATCGTGAGCTGTTTCTCTGGGGTTATATCCTCTCTGATATACCCAATTCTGGTATGTGCCGCGGTCTCATCCAGATCCATCCGGACAAATGAAACACCACTTTCCACTCTCCACCAGGAGCTTACGCCATAATCTACCGAGAGTTCAAAACCATAGGCTTTCCCCTCCCCTTGGTTGGTATTTTCCACCTCACCAGGAGAGAGCACCGAGTCCACAAACACCAGTAGATCGCTGTGTTTACTGTAAAACAGTGAGAGGTCGGTATAGAGTTGATCATTCGGTGCCCATCGGTACCCCAACTCAAAGGTATAGGCCTGTTCCGGCTTGAGTTCTCCCTTTCTCGAGAAGGGTGTGGTAAATAGCGGTTCATTGTCTACCGTAATCACCGTATCGTACCAGACTACTGAGGGAACCCGAATGGCCTTGGAGAGCCCCCCCCAAAGGGTCTGCTGATTGGACGGCTGCCACAGCAGACGCAAGTTGGGTAACCATTCCACGTCAGTATAGGTATGCTTTTCGAGCTTTCCCCCAACAATCAATGAGAGTGAACCCGGCTTCAGCAAGATCTTATCCTGAGCAAAAAGACTATAGGTGTTCAAACGTGATTTGGCGGAGGAGAAATCTCGGATAGTGGATACTCCCCCATCTGCCTGACTATGAATAGAGCGGACTCCTCCACCCCAGATAATCTGATGCTTTTCATTCCACTGCAGTTGGTGGTGCAGCTCAAGATCGGTCGTCTCTGATTGGTTGTTAATAAAATATCCAGTCTCCCGATTGGCATAATCGTAATAGGCCTGAAGCGTATACAGGCTGTTCCTCTCTGCCTCCCAGCTATATCGACCAAGCAGATGGTAGCCATTCACTTTGTCCTGATCCTGCTGGTTGGTTACAGGCAAACCGTCACCCAACACTCCGTGGGGAACATAGGGGTGGTGATTTGTCCCATTTGAAACCTCCCCCTGCACCGTCAACACCCGACCAAAATCGGCATTGCTATCCAGACGAAACCCAATTCGCTTACTGTTCCTGTGATCCCAAGTTTCGCTGTCCAGGTTGGGGTCCCTACTCCCCTCCTCCGTAAAACCCTTCGCATAGACCCGATAGTCAAACAGAGAATTGAGTGCCCCACCGTTTCGTAGAGAAACCCCTCTGGTTCTTTCACTGCCCACTTCTACCTTGAGCAGTTGGCCTTGCGTCTCAGCGGCACTCTTGGTGATGAGATTGATGACTCCACTCATCGCATGTCCACCCCAGATCGCCGCCCCTGACCCCCGTATTACCTCTATTCGGTCGATGTCTTCCAATACAAGATCTTGCGCATCCCAATCGACGCCTGAATATATCTGATTGAACACACTGCGACCATCAATCATCACCAACAGTCTGCCGTTATAACGGCCCTGAAATCCCCTGGATGAGATGGCCCAGGTACTGTTGTCAATTTTGGCCACATTCACACCCGGCACCATTCTCAGGATTTCTGGTATCGAGACAGCACCGCTTCGCAAAATATCTTCAGTGGAAATAACGAATACCGCCGAAGGCACATCCATCAAGCGCTGTTTCTGTAGTGATGCGGTAGTGACTTCCATGGAGAGCATTTCCGATAACGGCAACTCCATCAGCTCACTCAATTCTGTGTTGGACTGGGGGGCACGATTAAGCTCAGCCCAACTGTGAGGGGCCTGCAGGCACAACACCAATGAGATCACCACACTGGAAAAACGTAAGCCATCGAATTTGATGTTCGCTATTCTCATCCCCCCACACTGCCACTCTGTTTTGGTTGCCATACTATTGTCCATTTTTCATACCTTCACCAATCCACCTTCCAAGAACTTCTCCAATTTGCTCTATCTTGAATGGCTTGGTTAGAAAATCATCCATACCCGCACTCTGACACTGCTGCTTGACCAAAAGGTTTACATGCGCTGTCAAGGCTACAATGGGCAACGTCTGCCTGTTACCCTCTACCTCCCACTCCCGGATCTTCTTGGTAATTTCAATTCCGTCGATATCCGGCATCCCTAAGTCCATCAGTATCAGGTCAAACGGTTGCTCTGTTAACAGTGGCAATACCTGCTGACCATGTTCCGCAATGACTGTACTACAATCAAAGAGGTCAAGCATAGAAGAGACTACCTCCTGATTGGCTCTATTGTCCTCCACAAGAAGAATCTTTGCATTATAGCTCGGGAACTGGGTTGTTTCAGAGGGGTTGGTACTACTCAAATTTTGGCTGCGCTCTCCACTATTTCGATCTAGCGGGAGAGTAAACCAGAAGCATGCCCCTTCACCTTTTTTGCTTTCTACCCCAATACGGCCATGCATCATCTGAACCAGCTCACTGCAGATAGAGAGCCCCAGCCCTGTTCCACCAAAGCGCCTTGAGATTGAAGCGTCGGCCTGTGAAAAGGGTGAAAAGATATTTTGCTGTACCTCTTCTGCAATCCCTATCCCGCTATCACGCACTTCAAAGCGAAAAATTGTTGAGCTGGCTTCAGCATGAAAAACAGACACTTGCAGTTGAATGGTACCCTCTTCGGTAAACTTAATCGCATTTTCCATCAGGTTGATTAATATTTGTCGAATGCGATTGGCATCACTGCAAAACTCATTTTCAACCATTTCATCAAAGTCACAAGAGAAGTGGACTGCAGTGGTAGTCAGCTTCTTCTGATAGAACTCTGACAAATCACTCACCAGTTTGTGAAGATCCAATGGGGCATTTTCAATTTTCAGCTTACCCGCCTCAATCAATGAAAAGTCGATCAGATCATTGACAATAGCCAACAGAATATTTCCAGACCCCTGAATTCGAGAGATGTCTTTCAGTTGGGATGATTCAAGATGCTCCCTGGATAGCAACATTAGCTCCGATGTCCCTAGAATGGAGTTCAGGGGAGTACGAATCTCATGGCTCATACGGGCCAGAAATTCACCTTTTGCCCGATTGGCCTTCTCTGCAATCTCTCTGTTCTCAACTGCCTCTTCTGTCTTTTTCTGCAGGTCGCTGTTCGCCCGGTTCAGATCTTCTGTACGTATTGAAACCTTCCTCTCTAGTTGAGCACTATAGTCAGCCAGCTCCTGATCACGTTTGCTGATCTGCTCCAACATAAAGTTAAACCCATCTACCATATCTCCAATTTCGTCGATATTTTTTTTCTCTATGCGGTAGGTAAAATCACTGTATTTAGATACCTGCTGAAAACCCGCAGTAAGCTCCAGTATTGGTTTAAGCAGTCTCTCACTGTATCTTCGTGAAAGTGATCGGGAGAATTTCAGCAGTAGCAGCAGTAGTGCAACTGAAATGGCCAGATACCGCATTAAGCTATAATAAATAGGCATCACATTGATATTGATTTTGAGTACCCCCAAGTTCTCCCCATCAAAATAAACTTGCTCGCTGATGACCATTCGATCCCAGTAGTAGCTCGGTTCCGCCATCTCATGGATATTCACCTCTGGAGGAAGGTCATCGGGCTGTCTGATGGATGTTTCTGCTGTTTTCTGCCCCTTCTTGGCCTCCCTTACATAGGATGAAAAAGCAGTTCCTTGGTGACTGTAGAGTGTCGCCGAGAGGACAGAGGAGTGTACCTTTAACGATTCCAGAATATTGGCAGCCAGCTTCTGATCTTCAAACATCAAGGCAGCAGATGAGTTATGAGCCACGATCTTGCTCACAATCTCCATCTGCTGCTGTGTCTCTTCAAAATAGCGCACACTCAACAGTACACTCATGACAGACCCAGAGAGCAGCAATACCAACAGAGTGTTGACATCAACCAGCCGGTTNAATTTATCTGAAAGTGATAACGACTCAAATGGTCTCATCGTCTGCCCTCGCGCTCTTCATCACCCTCTTCAAATACTTGGGCCAATTGATACAGCAGTGCACTGAAGTACAGTTGTGACCGTTCCACTGCGGTACGGTTGATTGTGATCTCGACGCGCTGATCCTGTTGTTGCAGAGAGATCATCCCCCCCTGTTGAAGGAACTGCTTCTGGTCACTGACCATCAAGATATTTGAGTGTTCCGGTTGCTGAATGNTATTTCCAAGCTGGCTATCTGCTATATGGTGAAAGAATGTGATNTCACATCCTTTCAGTTCACTATCATGCGGGTCAAACTCTCGATATTTCANCCGTCTGTTTTGCACCTTGGTTCTCAAGATGGGAGAGATGGATGAATAAGGGAGGTAATCCTTTTCAATACAGAAATGAAGCACTCCATCTGAAAGGTGTGTCGGCCACTCAACGTACTTTGCAATCTTTACAGTAACTGCAATGTTCAGCACACGCTGGAAATCATCTGTTGTGCCTTCTACATGCCCTGCCTGAAGGGGGGACCCTCCCAGAATCACTCCACAACAGAGCGTGAGTAAAAGGCATGCGATGTGTTGGTTGGTCTTCAATAGATACCGGATATTAAATCTGTATAGCGTAGAATTAAAAATCTACGAATATAGTCACTCTCTCTACAATTCCGCTGAGAATAGCATACTCTTTTACTATTCTATTCTATTCTATTCTTCAGATCTGAAGTTTCCACGTTTTTAGAGCGGGGTATTTTTCACCGCCGAACATAATAATCTGTATTTATTATCTCAAGTTTCGGAGTTTATTTCTCGCACAAATCTAACTATAACAACATGATTCATAACGATTAGAAGCCTCTGGAATGGTATAATAATGTGAT
>DUYW01000084.1 GCA_013349825.1 Gammaproteobacteria bacterium
AATTATTGAACTGAAAAACCACCGAAAAGTTGTTGAAAGCATCCTCAGAGGAGAGGCCGATGCTGGATTTGTACGCTCAGACCTGCTGGAGCAGATGGAAAAAAATGGGGAGCTTCAGCTCAGTCAACTCAAGATCGTAAATCAGGTATCTGAGGCAGGTTACCCCTATCTGCTGAGTACGAGATTATACCCAGAGTGGCCTTTCGCAAAAGTGACGGGGGTGCCTCATGACGTGGCTATAAAAATTGTGTACCACCTGATGAATATACCCTCCACTTCTCCCGCTGCAAAAAGTGCAGGGATTTTTGGATGGACCATCCCAGGTCATTACAGTTCAGTAGGTGATCTTTTTCGAGAGGTGGGTTTAGGGCCCTACACACCCAAGCCTCCAACCCTGCTTGAGGTAATCAATAGATTTTGGAAGCAGATTATAGTGGTTATTCTAGCGACCTCTACACTATTATTATTTATCACGTTGAGGCTTCTCAGGGCAAACCTGTTGTTGCGTGCTAATGAGAAGGAATTGCAACAAGCAGCGAATGTTTTCAAATATGCTGAAGAGGGAATTATCATTACTGACTCAACGACATCTATTGTAGATGTCAATGAAGCTTTCTCAAAAACAACTGGTTATGAACGTAAAGAGATCATAGGTCAATTTCCGTCACTGCTGCACTCAGGCAGACAAGCCCCACAGTTTTATGATGAAATGTGGAAAAAAATAAATGAGTGGGGGTTTTGGAGCGGTGTTTTATGGAATAAAAAGAAAAACGGTACCTTGTATGCAGAACAACTTACGATTACATCCATTAAAAATAGAGAAGATGAAGTCTGTCAATATGTAGGGATATTCAGGGACATCACAAAACAGTTAGAAAATGATGAAAAGTTAAAAAATGCTGTAAGAGCAAAAGATGATTTCCTTGCTTCGATGAGCCATGAGTTGCGTACGCCGCTCACCTCTATTATTGGTAACAGTGAAATGCTTGCTGAAAAATTGCAGGACCAACATCATCTTGAGTTGATTCGCTCGATTGAGATTGCCGGGCGAAGTCAACTTGCCTTAGTGAATGATATTCTGGATATGTCAAAGATTGAATCTGGAAAGTTCTCTATTGAAGAGATCCCTTATGACTTTAATCAGATGCTCAAAGATGTTGAGGGAATATTACAGAACAGTGCGCGAATCAACAATCTTGAATTTATCGTTAAAGCCCGGAATTCCGAGTACTTTAAGCTACTTGGAGATAGTCACAGGGTCTGCCAGATACTCACTAACCTCATTGGCAATGCCCTCAAATTCACAAGTCATGGTGAGGTCATTCTGACCACCTGGGTTGATGGGGAGTCGCTACTCTTTGAAGTGAAGGATACGGGAATTGGGATGACGGAGGAGGAGCAGAAAAACTTGTTTAACCGTTTTGAGCAGGCTGATAAGTCAATTTCACGAAGCTACGGTGGTAGTGGGTTAGGTCTTTCTATCTCATCAGCCTTGGCTGGGATGATGGCAGGAACGATTACCGTTCATAGTGTAAAAGAGGAAGGTTCCACTTTTCTGTTAACGCTACCCTACCGGAGTAGTGCTATCCCGTTAAGTGAAGAGCAACAGGTCATATATCCTGCTCAGGCACTCAACGAGAAACTTTCAGGCAATATACTGATTGCCGAAGATACTCCGGAGTTGCAGTTGCTGGAACGTCGTATTCTTGAAAGAATGGGGTTGTCAGTCACTATAGCCCAGAATGGACAAGAAGCCGTCGATACCGCATTCGCTGACTCTTTCGATCTCATTCTGATGGATATGCAGATGCCTGTAATGGATGGAATTACAGCATGCCAAATACTCAAGTCTCAGGGAAACCAAACACCCATCATCGCCTTAACGGCAAACGTCATGCAGAAGCACCGGGAGTTATTTAGTGAGGCGGGATGTGATGGCTTTCTTGCAAAGCCCATTGATAAGCAGGAACTCAGAAGGGTACTTGAACAATTTCTCAACTGATTAGTGGTCTCAGCGGATGTTTTAGAAATGGGATAGTCTCATATCTTCGCTTGCTTTTCTTGCAACCAACTGGATCCTAGTAGAAGCACTTGTTGGAGAAATTCATCACGATCAAAAGGTTTTCTTAGATAAGAGAAGTTGATACCAAATTTATTCCACAGCTGTTCAATGTTATTTTGCATATACGCAGTCACAAAGATGAATTTAGTCTCAGGAAACTCATCCCGAATTTTGACCGCCGTTTCCACTCCATCCCAACCACCAGGCATTCGTATATCCATCAAGACCACAGAGTATGGTTTTCCTATCCTTACACCTTTTTGCATTGCCGCCAATCCCGACTTTCCAGAGAAAGCTTTACCTAGTTGAATCAGAATAGGTAAAGGTTGCTGTTTGGGATTAGTGCTCATTTTCCCTGCAAATAGTAAGTTTGACAACTGGTCAACAAAGCAATTCGGTTGTTTCAGTTTGAACAGCTCAGTATAAAACTCCATCATTCCTTTGTCATCATCCACAGCTAAAATACGAATATATTCAGATGGTTGTGTTAGGCTTTCTTTACTCATCACTTTAAAATAGCTCCATCAAAAATAATCTATTGCTAGCAAAGCACTTACGTGGTCATGACTGCATCGAACTAGACTGGTTATGTATAAGGGAATTACTCTTCAATTATATCTTAAATCACTCTTCTGTTAATACACTATTTCATGAATAATGATTCATCTTTAACCTCTACAGCCCACCCAAAATTCTTAGCGATTTGTTTATACCGAACACCATAATCCAGTATTTTATTGTTTCGACAGAAAAGTGGAAAGTCTTCACTCTAAGAATAGTAATTGATCAATTGGCGAAGAACTCTGACCATTGGGTTGATTCTGTCGAGAGAAAGGAATTCATCAGGTTGGTGAGCTTGGTCGATATCTCCGGGGCCTAAGATAATGGTCTCCATCCCAATCTGGTTGAAAAAAGGGCCCTCAGTTCCAAAGGCTACGGCACCAGCCTTGTAACCTGTTAGCTTCTCGGTAATCTGAACGATATCTGCCGTTGTTGGAGTTTCCATGGGGGGAATACCCTCAAATGCAGGCTCTAACTCCAGTCTCAAGGGCGACAGTGCAAACAGAGGATGGAATCGTGCTGCCATTTCAGCACGCAAATCCACCAATGACATGCCTGGCAGTGGACGGATGTCAATTTGTAGCTCACAGGTGCCACAAATGCGGTTAGGGTTATCGCCGCCATGGATGTGACCCAGGTTTATGGTGGGTACCTCCACTGCAAAAAGCGGGTTCTGGTAACGCTCCTGTAACTCTTCACGCCAGCGCAGCAGTTCGCTCATTAAGGTGTGCATCCCCTCAAGAGCAGAGGCTCCGAGGCTTGGGTCGCTTGAGTGGCCCGATTGCCCATGAATTTTTAAGCACTCCATTCCAATCCCCTTGTGGGCTCTAATGGGTCTTAGGCCAGTGGGTTCACCAATCACCGCATGTCGCCCCAACTTTCTCTGTAGTGCTACCAGTGCCTTGGCACCGCACATGGTGCTCTCCTCATCAGCAGTAGCGATAATAGTGAGCGGGCGTTGCAGGTGTGCTCGATCAACCCCCCGTAGAGCTTCAATGATAAGTGCAAAAAAGGACTTCATATCTGCACTGCCTAGCCCATAAAGACGGTTATCCTTCTCTTTGAGCTGAAAAGGGTCACAGTTCCAGAGATGTGGGTCACAAGGAACCGTATCGGTATGGCCCGCAAGTACCAGTCCTCCAGGACCCTGCCCAGTACTGGCGATCAGATTGAATTTCCCTGGGTGCCCTTCAATAGGTAAAATTTCAACTGCAAAATCCAGCTCACTAAACCAGGATGCCAGTAGCTCGATGACTGAGCGGTTTCCCTGATCCCAACGTGGCGAAATGCTGCTGACAGATGGCGATGCAATCAGTGCAGAGATCATTTCCATAAGAGAGGGTAAAGAAGAAGCAGTCATCTATGTCTCTTTTTTGGTATTGTCTCAAAATGTAATTTGAGACTTCTACTTCTTGCCAATCAACTCGATTTGATAGCCGTCTGGATCAGTTACGAACGCAATAATGGTGCTGCCAGCATTCATAGGACCGGCCTCTCGAATGATATTTCCACCACGCGATTTAATCTCTGCAGTAGCCGTATAAACATCATCCACCTCCAGGGCAATATGACCAAACCCACTCCCTGGATCATACGAATCAGTGCCCCAGTTGTAAGTCAGCTCAAGCACGGTATTGTCATTCTCTTCACCATAGCCAAGGAAAGCGAGAGTGAATTTCCCATCAGGATAATCTTTCTGTCGAAGCAGTTTCATCCCAAGCACCTCAGTATAGAACTGGATCGATTGGTCCAGATCTCCAACGCGCAGCATTGTATGTAGAATTCGCATATTGATTGAAAGAAATTGATAAAAAGTAATAAATAGTGATTCATTAAATGATACTGCGAATTCGGTATAATTGCATCAAGTGCGGATTTTTCCAATATTAGCCTATGGATACAGTGATGATTAAAAGAGAGGTTGCAGTAAACAGGCTGCAAAAGACTGGGATTGATGTACAGCAGACTGAGATGATTCTTGATATGACTATTGATCATACAGATCAAACTTTAAGTTCAGACATGGGAGACAAGCAATGACCGAAGCAGTGGTCATATCAGCTGTTATTGCTCTGTTTTTTGTTGCTATCTTATTCTTTACTGAAAGATTGCAGAAGCACAAAAGAGAAGGGTTGTTGATAATAGAGCGAGATAAGGCGGTCAGTAGACTACAAACAGCGGGGTTTGATGAGCAGCAGATCGAGAAAATTCTTGATGTGATTGAGAATAATAGAGAGTAATAACAGAAACGTTGGTCAAGGAACTAAAGCAAAAATGTACTTCCGTATTGAGTCATTTTCATAACCTGATTGGCATCCTTGGAACTATGAACGTAATTCAGAAGGCTGAAGGTGCAGTACAATAAAAAGCGAGACCGTCCGATAATGAAAACAACTTTAATAGCCTGTTTTGTATTAGCAGTATCTACAGTCATGATAAATGAGGCTCACAGTGTGACTGTAGAGCCCCCAACAGTGCTGCCTGAAGAGGGATCGCTTAATAGCGTTGATGGTAAGAGTTACAGCCCAAATTCAACGGGACAGCAAAAAGGGTATGCGTATATACAGTTTCATGTCTTTGGGCTTGAGAGGTCATTGAAGGATTTGGCATCAAAGTTAGAACTCGATATTGATTACAGAGTAACTGAAGATGGATGGTTCCAAGACAAGGCTGAGTACACTGTAACCGGTAAGGTCATAAATATCGTAAAGTTCTACAACACCATTGAGGCTCTTACCGGGAAGTTCCAGTTAACGAAAGATCCTCTGGTACTCATCACAGATTAAAGGAGGTGCCCGATTGGGATCAGTTTGGAGTTGAGGGACGAGTGAGACTGCTATTTTTGAGTAAGTATCTGCCCCGGTTTTTGGAGTCATTATAATAGTATTTGTTGCATATAAAGCACATAAATACTATTATTTTGGTATGGATAAATTTTTGCCAGAACTGGGAAAGAGGCTCCGAGAAGCCAGAAAACGCCACTTCCCACAGGATGATCTCCGCGCATTTTCGATCAGAATTGATGTGAGTCGTGCTACCTTACAGAAGATGGAGAAGGGGGATCTCTCTGTAGGCATGGGGAAATACTTCTCTGCCGCAAAGGTGCTGGGTCTACAACACGCATTCAATAAGCTCTTCCATGAAGAGAGAGGGCTTTTTGATGACTAAAAGAAGGTACGATCTCCATATCCATACCGAACAACTGGGTATGCAGGCAGCTGAGCTTGTGGTCGTGGAGGCTCATCACGCTTTAGAGGCGATTGGTTTTCGCTATCTCCCCGGTTATTTGGCATCGGAACACGCTTTCCCGCTCGATCCATCGGCACTGCCACTGGATGAGAGAGGCTTTGAATTCAGAGGGGGAGCGATACCGGGGGTGGTGGATGACTATCTTCCGGATGACTGGGGGCGACGCATCTTGAGTCAGATTGCGTTTTACCAACATCAGAAGAAGTACAATCCTAACAGCATAATTGACTCACTCGATATGCTCTCCAGAAGTCGTATCGGAGGGCTCTCCATTGTTCCGCAAGGGGGGCAGCCACAATTCGATTTTGGTGCGAATGTTGCGCAGATTGGTATAGCAGAGTCTGCGGCGCAGCGCATGGATGCCCCAGAAGCTAGGGACAGCTATGATGAAGCGAGCCTGCTCTATCTTGCCAATAATGGTACCGGTATTGGGGGTGCTCGCCCAAAAGCACTTTTGTATGATGCCGAGAAGAGATATATCGCAAAATTTAACCGCCCTGCAATGGATCGATACAACAATGCAAGAGTTGAGCTTGCCTGTATGAAGATGGCACGTAAAGCCAATCTAGAGATACTGGATGGGTCGGTTCAATCCGGGATCAATGAGCGAGAAGTATTGTTGGTGGAGCGCTTTGACGTTAACCCAGATAAGAGCCGTAACCACATGATCAGCATAAACACCCTGTTACGAGACTCTGAAACTCAGCGTATGGTCCATCATACTTTTAGATATGATGATATCTATCGCGTGCTACAGCAATTTTCAGTGGCTATTGAGGAGGATGTAATGGCACTTCTGAGGCTGATGCTGTTTAACCGAGCGATCAACAACACCGATGACCATGAACGAAATTTCAGTTTGATCTACCGCATGGGTGATAGCCAGCCACATGGCTATCGATTGGCACCCGCCTATGATCTGGTACCCACGATCATAAGAGGGGGATACCATGCTGCAGGATACAAACAGAGTCCAAACCCACCATCACTCTCTGAATTGGAGGGCACACAGCGGATCTTTGGGCTGTCTCGATCCGTTGTTTCCCAATGTGTTGAAGAGATTGGATATGCTATCAGCCAGTGGGGAGAGGTTGCAACGGCGTGTGGTATCGACCCAGAGGAGGCGAGGATGGTGCGAGGTTTCTTTAATGTATAGATATGGTTTGAGCTGCCTGTGATATTGGGACTATTTCTACTGTTGAGTTGTTGCGCCTTGATTGCGCATAATGTACATTATGTTAAATTACACAATCACCTTGTGTGGTTCTGTACCCGACACAGTATTCTATATTTCCACCCTCTTTCTGTCTCTGATGCACCCTTCAACAATTTTCTAAATGAAAAGCTATGACTTGTTGCTGAAAACCTGTGATACTTCAATGCTCTTCATGGAAAGAATTAATGACAATTTTTAGAACACTTGCCGACAATCGTAGGCTTAATATCATCAAAAATAGCTGTGATAACGACTTTCTTGAGCGGATTGATTTTGCTGTCAATCAAGCACTAAAGGAAATTGATACATCAACGTCATCAATCATTAGCCTGTTCGAGGCAATCGATACTATTGATAGTCTTGATATCGACAATATGCCGGCATACTCACTTGAAAGTAGAAATGTTCAACTAATTGGTGATGACGAAATGGAGCATGCAATCAGCGCCATCAGAAGCCACGGCGTGGTTGGGTTTGACACGGAACAGAGACCCACATTCAAGTCAGGTGCCCCAAGTAATGGTATTGCAATTATTCAGATTTCTACTGCATCTGATTGCTTTATCTTCCAGGTCAAACGGACTGACAACATATCTCAGGTTCTGGATATTCTACAAGACCATCGAATACTAAAGATTGGAATAGGACTAAAAGGTGATAAGAGTGCATTCAAGAGAGAATTTGATATCAAATTACAGTCATGCGCAGATATTGAGTGGTTATTTACATCAAAACTTGGATATGAAAACCAGATTGGAACCAAAAAATCCGTTGCATTCATTTTAGGCAACAAGATCCAAAAATCCAAAAGTATGTCTACCTCAAACTGGGAGGCACCAACGCTGAGTAACGCACAAATCAAGTATGCTGCAGAAGATTCATCAGCTGCCTATGATGTCTTCACCAAAATGATGATAGATTATCCGTTCTTAATGGAGTCTATGCCAAAATGGATCCATAATAAATTTTGAATTCAAAATGAGCCTGTTTCTGCTTCAACCGCAAGAGCAATGGGTACCACTGTTACCGCTCACCGGTCTTAAGTCATTGTACAGTACGATGATATGTTGTGATTTTTTAGAGGCTTCTGTAATATTCAAACAACAACATAATCCTCTCTTATAACTATATTAAGTACAAGTAAAGAACTCAACGTGAATATTCTGATTGCTGATGACCACTATCTCTATGTTCAAGGTATACGCCTTTTGCTGGAGGAACATCCCGATGTATAGGTGTTGTCGACCTGAGGCCACAACACTACGACAGTATCTTTCACTGTCGGCACATGATCTTAAACAGCCACTGAATGCACTACAGCTGTATTTGGGTCTGTTACAGAGCAAGAGTGACCTGTCAAAAGATCATAGTCTGGTACAGGTATCGCGCGATTCACTCCGAGGCTTACAAGCAATAGTGACACTACTCACACAATGGGCAAGCAGTGATAATCAATCATTGAAACAGGACCCTGTTTTTGTCTCCGGAGATGCGTTTATAAAGCTTACTGAAGCCTTGCAAAACGACACTATAGAAGTAAGTCTCTCCCCAGTCAACGATGTGACCATAACCGAACAAAAGAGCACTATCAAGGTTGATCTTGTTTTGATACAACATACTCTACAGGAGATGA
This sequence comes from Gammaproteobacteria bacterium, assembly GCA_013349825.1. GTDB lineage: Bacteria > Pseudomonadota > Gammaproteobacteria > Thiopontia. The sequence continues at coordinate 8,722 of DUYW01000084.1, forward strand.
CCCACCTACTTCCCAAACCTGTTACGGTGACCGCTGGTGAGCTTCCCTGGAGTCTTACCCTGTTAACTCCTCCGCTATTGGATCAAGAGACTGGAGAATACAAAGATGCACTCTATCAACTTGCAGTTGATGGAGGAGAACAGATCTGCAAGGCCCTAGGGTTTCGCCTTGAACTCTTACCCCATACTTCTGATGAGAGTCAATTACAACTCACCCTGCTGGATGAAATTGATTAACCATCTATCAAAACGTGGGTCAAGGAGAGCCTCTTGAACCAGTCTGAAACTATTGCTGCTATTGACCTTGGCTCTAACAGCTTTCATATGATTGTTGCGGAGCATCAAAATGGTGAAGTTCAGGTTGTGGACCGAGTCAAAGAGATGGTACGTCTCGGTGGTGGACTGGATAAGAAGAATAACTTGACGCCAGAGGTGATGGAACGTGCTTTGGCAACTCTGGAGCGCTTTGGTCAACGTCTCAAGGGGATTCCTCCTCAGGCCATTCGAGCCGTAGGCACCAAAACACTACGTACAGCACGTAATGCAGAACCTTTCTTGGATGCCGCACAAAAAGCGCTGAACCATGAGATTGAAATTATCTCCGGTTTTGAGGAGGCGCGACTGGTGTACCAGGGGGTTACTCATGATATCGAGGTGATGGATCAGGCGCTGTTAGTGATGGATATAGGTGGACGAAGCACCGAATTAATACGAGGATCAGGACAGACACCCTTTCAGATGGACAGTCTCACCATGGGTAGCGTCAGTATGAGTATGAAGCACTTTGCTGACGGCATAATCACCAAAAAAAGGATGGAAAACGCTGAACTCGATGCCATGGCTGAGCTGCAGGGGGTACGAAAAAATTATAAAAACAGTCTGTGGGAGCGCGCTATTGGCTCCTCAGGCACCATTCGTTCTATTGCCAAAATCATCCTTGCTGCAGGCTGGTCTCACCATGCTATAACCTTTGATGCTCTCAAGAAATTACGTAAAATAACCATTGAGGTGGGTTCAGTGGATAAACTGGACCTGGAAGGACTCAAAGAAGAGCGTCGCCCAGTCTTTCCCGGCGGACTAGCCATTCTCTATGCTGCCTTCAAACAGCTTAAAATTGAAGAGTTGATGGTCTCTGACGGAGCACTGCGTGAAGGGGTTATTTATGATCATGTGGGGCGAATTACCCAACATGATATTCGTGAGCTTTCTATTGATGCTTTGATGAAACGTTACCATGTCGCCTTTGCACATGCGGAGCGGGTTCATGTGTTGGCCAGTGCGCTATTTGGTCAGGTCGTAAACCATTTCTCAGAAGATGAAGAGCGTTTTGAAGACGCCCTACGATGGGGAGCCAAACTACATGAGGTCGGGCTTGCGATCTCTCACCGAAAATATCATCGTCATAGTGCCTACCTGATTGAGCACTCCGATATTCCCGGATTCTCTCGTCAGGAGCAACGGACTCTCAGTGCGCTAGTAGAGGCACACCGAATGAAATTGAACGAAGTACAGTTTGACTCATTTCGCTTGAAATCACAGATGATGAAAGCAGCGATAGTGCTGCGACTTGCTGTGCTGCTCTATCGTGGACGCGGCAGTGATACCGTCCCCGCTCCTCAGATAGAGTTCGATAGTGACACTGTATCGCTGGCTTTTGATGCTGCATGGATTGAAAACCATGCACTGACACGACATGATCTTGACTTGGAGCGACGTCTTCTTAAGCGGATCGGTATTCAGCTTGATTACTAAGAAAACTGTAACTATCCAGATAAACGAGTTCAAAAAGTTTAACAACAGACGGTAAAAAAGCCCGCACCGACCATTGAGCAATTAGGTAGGTGCGGGACAGCTCCAGTCAAAGAGTATCGGTTTTTTTTAACTGGACTTACAGGCTAAGTAGCGACACGTTTCACCAATCCTTTAGCTTATTTATTATTAAGTTGATGACATTGATTCAAGAGTAGCTGTAGTGCGGGGCAAATACAAAAGTTGTGAGAAAAGTACATTATCAAAAGATACCCTGTACTTTTGCTCCAAATATCCTACTGTTAGGAGTACAGGAAGGTCACAATTAATGAGTACTCAGCCAAAATTAATTAGTAAAATCAAGATTAACCATACCCCATCCCAAGTCGAACTAGATGCCATGGGCGTTAACTGTTGGGCCGTCTCGACTCAAGAGGTTGCTACCTTTCCTTGGGTTTATGAGTGTGATGAAACCTGTTACTTTTTACAGGGAAACGTTACCGTAACTCCCGATGGAGGCACACCATTAACCATCGTCAAAGGTGATCTTGTCACATTCCCTGAGGGGCTGCATTGCACATGGGAGATTCATGAAGAGATCAAAAAGCAGTACCATTTCTGCTAGTACTCGAACAATCTGCCTTGCAGCTAAGGAACCTCTGAATAAGTCATGTGTAAATGCCTAACGCCCATAGCGCCCAATATCTTCGTTGAAAACCTTGCTAATAGCCTGCTATTGGCTGCGATCT
>DUYW01000085.1 GCA_013349825.1 Gammaproteobacteria bacterium
GATGTCTTCGCTTGCTTGATTGTTTGGATTGAGCGAGGTGTCTAAATCGCTAGATGGGCATCTTAGATGTAACATAATTGACATAAGTTAATAAAATACACCAACTTGTTTTGCGGTCAGAGCTGATTTCGCTTTGTAACAAAATGTTTCACACTACCTCCCCCATTTGGTGGATATCTCCCCAGAGGACATATGATACCTTATTTGTGTGGTTAATCTGATGAGGAACTCTTTGAGTGGACTCGTGGAGGCACCAATGATGATGGATAAGAGAGTTGAGATTGGTTGGGTTTGTGTTCGAGTTTAATAGGTTGCTAATAAAACATTATTTTTAATAATTTCTATATCAAGGATATGACTGATGAGCTTTTCTTTACTGCTTTTTGTCCCAATTGCACTGTTGCTCTACTATTTTATTAAGCGGCAAGGGTTTGAATACCTGTCAAAGGTCTGGTTAGTGGGAGGGGGTATTATTTTTTACGCTTCTCAAAATATTCTCTATCTACTGTTTTTTCTATTCCTGATTTTTCTTTATATGGATCTTCACACCCACTGGGTGAAATATCGGCATGGTTGAGGAACCCAGAGAACAAGAAAATGCTGGAAAAATTTCCACATCTCAGTACAGTCTCAATCATGATGTTCAGTGATGAATGATCTGATGCCCCCGGATGACCTGCTGGATACCTTATATTCAGCCACTACAGACTTCAGTCAGTGGTCAAGGTTTATGGAAGGCTTCGCCAACCAGTTTGATGCGACAGCCGCCTCTTTTGATAAAATTAAAATAGGTGATCAGGATAAAATAGGTGATCAGGATGCCCGTTTTAGTGCGGTGTATGGTCTCAATCCAGATGATTTGGATCTGATGATGGAGCAGCATGTGGAAGACCCTCGGGATGAGTTTGTACACCAGTTTCTGGAAAAACCACTATTGACGCATGAGTGTGCATCGGAAGCTGAATGGAAAAAATCCGGGATGTATCGCAATATCTTTATTCCAATGTGCCTTGAGTACTTTATTGTGGTCATGCTTCCGCTGGAGAATGAGGTGTTTGCAGTGTTTTCTGTCTACCGTCCTCCGGGTGCTGTCCCTTTTGGTGAGTACGAACGCTCCCAGTTTGGTAATTTTATCCCACACCTTAAGCGTGCGGTCCACCTACAAGAGCAGTTCCTTAAGGTTGAACGCGAGCGTTGGGGGGCCTTGGCTGTGCTGGACGAGCTGCCCATCGGAGTGATTGTGGTGGACCTCCAGACCCGTGTTCAGTTTTCCAACCAGTTGGCTAGTAAATTGATGGAAGATAAAAATGGGCTGCATCTGCGGCATAATGAACTTTGGGCGAACCAGCATAATGGCTCAACAGAATTACGTGGCCTGGTCAGGGATTGTGTAAAAGACCAGGCTCCTCGAGTAGTTTTACTGGAGCGGGATGGTTCTAAAAAACCACTGCAGGTGCGTATCAACGCCTTGGGAGAGAGTAGTGGTCAGGTGTTTGTAGGGGAGTTTAGGCAGATGGCTGTGATCTATGTCACTGATCCCGACCGGCCACAAGAGACCCACTCAGAGCTGCTGCAGCGGCTTTTTGGATTGACCCCGACAGAGGCAAAACTGACAGCACAACTGGTTCTGGGTCACAGTCTGGATGAGGCCTCAGAGATTTTGGGGGTAGCCAAGAGCACCTCTCGTACTCATTTGCTCTCTATCTTCAGTAAAACCAGTACCAATCGACAGGCTGATCTGATTAAAGCGGTTGTGACTTCACCGTTATGGGTAACAAATCCTTAAGCAAGAATATCTTTTCAATAGAATGGATACAATTGATGATTGCCTTAGAGCTCTGGCTGGTCAGAGCTCTAAGGCCCTGAGCTCCTACATAAACAGGTTTACATCGGCATTTAGTGCCCGAGGCAAAAAGCTGGCAGCCCCGACCCACTCCTCAATCTCTGGAATGAACTCGCTTTTGTTATAGTCAAACAGGTCAATCGTCATTTGACAGGCGATCAACTTGACTTCAGCTTCAATGCTCATCCCCCGTAGCTCACTGATAGGGGCGATTCCCTTCTGATCCATCGTCTTTTTCATCATCTGAGTGGCCAGACCCTCAAACCCAGGNACGAGGCTCATTACTGAGGTGGGTACGGGTAGTGCCTTGCCTNTGATCCATGCAGGGCCTTGAGGCATCTTCATCGGCATTGCCGGATTTCCCAGAGGTGTTACCTTGAGATCCAGCTCCTGTTTTAACAAGCTTAGCCCATAGAAGGTAAAAAAGATCGAGACATCCCACCCCAGTGCGGCTGCGGTAGAGGCAAGAATAAAAGGAGGATAGGCCATATCCAGAGTCCCTTTGGTGGCAATAATGGTCATGGATGGGGTATGGTTGGCCTCTTGTTCAGCCATTTTTTCGGCAAAGCGCTGATCAAACCGGTGGTTGAATTCATCCGTCTCAGTTGCTGCAATCGATGTTACGGTGTTCATAGTTAGTCTCCTGTTCTCTACCTTTTTTGGATCTGAAAGGTGAAGGTGTTGTTGTCGGTCTGGCTGGAGAGCAATAGGTTTCCCGTTTGATGGCAGAAGGATTCCAGATCTTTCAGTGATCCGGGGTCTGTTGCAGTTACCTCCAGTACCTCTCCACTCAGTAGTGAGTTGATCGCCTTCTTAGTGCGGAGGATTGGGAGCGGACAGTTGAGTCCGGAGGCATCCAGTTTGTGTTGGTTTGATTCCATGAGAGTGTAGCTCCTTGTTTGTGANAAAGATGACCGGTCGGTCAAGTTGGTGAATAAAATATGATCTGGGGTATTTGATAAAATTTAGTGGGGAGAGGGCAATTCTATGCGGATGGTTTGAACCGCAGGGCCGAGTATGCGTACTACTTCAGGGTCATTGCGGGTTTTTGCCAGCAGGATCACACCTTCGAGAAAGGCGAGCATTGCGGTGGCGGTGGCAGCAGTATCGAGTGGAGCCATTACACCCAGTGTGACGGCCTCTTCCAGCGTCTCAAAGAATTTTTCACTGGCCTTCTCAAATACGGAAGTCAGTTTTGCCCGTAGTACATCGTCTCGTGTACTGATCTCCAGTGCCAGATTGCCGAACAGGCAGCCGGGCATTCGCCCCTCCAGATCTTTTGCCGCTTTCTGCCAGAAGTAGGCGGCGTCCACCATATAGTCGAGTCGTTCCAGTGGGGGCAGCTCTTGATCAAAGGCTTCAGCCACAAAGCCATGTGCCCAGTCATCCGCCATATCATCGATTACAGTGCTGGCAAGATCCTGTTTTGATGGAAAGAAGTGGTAAAAGCTCCCTTTCTGTACCTTGGCAAGGTCACAGATCTCCTTGATTCCGACATCAGCATAGCTGCGGCGGTGAAAGAGATCGCGTGCAGTCGAGAGGATGCGGCTTCGGGTGTCAGATTCAAATTGCATGGCTATTAATATAGTTGACTGGTTGGTCAAGTCAACCTGTTTTTTGAAAAATATTAGAAATGTGAGGCTTTATCAGGCTGGATGAGAGACGGTCAGACAGTGCTTTTGCTAGAATAGATTTTTTGTTTTTAGCTGGATAGAGAAGATGATCAAGGTCGGTATTGTAGGTGGAACCGGGTATACCGGTGTAGAACTGTTGCGGTTGTTGGCGGTGCATCCTGAGGTGGAGCTAAGGGTGATTACTTCGCGTTCCGAGGCGGGTCGCTCAGTGGCAGAGCTGTTTCCCAACCTGCGGGGGTACCTGGATATTGCCTTTACCGGGCCAGATACAGAAGCCCTGAAGCAGTGTGATGTGGTCTTCTCGGCAACGCCCAATGGTGTTGCGATGACCTCTGCACGTGAACTGGTTGATGCCGGGGTACGGATTATAGATCTGGCTGCTGACTTCCGGCTGACTGATCCCGCAGTGTGGGAGAAATGGTATGGTATGCCACACACCTGTGAGGATCTGCTGGCGGAAGCAGTCTATGGTCTCCCGGAGATGAATCGTGACGCAATTAGAACGGCACGTGTATTGGCGAACCCCGGTTGTTATCCAACCGCAGTTCAACTGGGTTTTCTGCCGCTGGTCGAGAGGGGGCTGGTGTCGCTGGACGGATTGATTGCAGATTGTAAGTCAGGAGTGAGTGGGGCGGGGCGCGGTGCCAATGTGGCAACGTTGCAGGCGGAGTCTGCAGAGAGCTTTAAGGCATATGGGGTACCGGGTCATCGCCACTGGCCAGAAATCCGCCAAGGAGTGGTACGGATGAGTGGACAGGATGAGGTGGGACTCACTTTTGTGCCTCATCTGGTGCCGATGATTCGGGGTATTCATGCCACCCTCTATATGCGGTCAACAGGAGATGTGGGGGATCTGCAGGCGCTCTATGAAGAGAAGTATCAAGATGAGCCTTTTGTGGACGTGTTACCCGCAGGATCACACCCTGAAACCCGATCTGTACGTGGCAGCAACAACTGCCGGATTGCCATTCATCAACCTACAGACAGTGATCAGATCGTTGTGTTGTCGGTGATTGATAATCTGGTAAAAGGAGCGTCGGGGCAGGCGGTACAGAATATGAATATTATGTTTGGTTTTGATGAGCGAGAGGGGTTGGATTTGGTCCCCTTGATGCCTTAAGCAGAAACACCTTAAAGTTGACAATATTAGTCAGAAATTAAATAATCCCCCTCTTATTGAGAAGATATTGGAGATACAGCGATGAGTGAATTGGCCACAGAGATCAAGGTTACCCATGACCCGGTTATTTTTACCGCCGGTGCAGCGGCTAAGGTGAAGTCGCTGATTGAGGAGGAGGGGAACAGTGAGCTGAAGTTACGGGTCTATATTACCGGTGGAGGCTGTTCCGGGTTTCAGTACGGCTTCTCGTTTGCTGAAGAGGTCGAAGAAGGGGATACCGCTGTTGAGAGGGATGGGGTAATGGTGGTGATTGATCCGATGAGTATGCAGTATTTGACTGGGGCAGAAATTGATTACTATGAGGGGTTGGATGGGGCACGCTTTATGATTAAAAACCCCAATGCAACGACCACCTGTGGGTGTGGCTCCTCATTCTCGGCATAAACAGCTTCTGTATTTCATAAAAAAGGCGGTCTGCTGAAGTGTCGCCTTTTTTATTTGGCGTATCAGTCTCCGCAAGGCTTGTAGGGCGCTAGCTCAGGTTCTGGAATATGCAGAATCTCAAACTCCATTCGCTCCAGGTCCCCGAGAATGTAAGAGGGTTGAATCCGCCCCATTCCAGAGGCACTACCCGGATTAACTACCTGTGTGGAGCCTTTCCCCTCTGAGTGCTGGATCTGCTCCACTTTGCAGCGATGGTTATGCCCGCAGCAGACAACATCCCACTCCCCACTTTGGGCGATTGCCCTAGCATAGTTGGGAAAGTGGACCATAAAGAGTCTCTTGTTGGCAATTTCCAGTACGGCATCACGTCCATGATAGGTGATCAGGCTCTCTGGATCATTCGCTAACTGTCCCAGCACGGCCAAATCCCCCTTATTGTTACCATGGATGACATCCATTGGGAGTTCAAATTGGCGTATTGCTTTCAGCGTATAGGGGGCCACAACATCACCACAGTGGATAATTCGCTCGGCACCACGGCTTTTGGCGTCTTCAATTGCAGCGTGCAGTAACTCTACCCGGTCATGGGTATCTGAGATAACACAGATTTTCATAGTGTATGGCTGTTAGAGGTTAGAAGTGTGGCTTCTCGGGGGCATTTTGGAAGCGTTCGATGCTGTCTAGAATCTCTTTGTATGCAGCCTCGGCCCCTTCCCAGCCATCAATCTTGACCCACTTGCCCTCTTCGAGGTCTTTGTAGTGCTCGAAGAAGTGAGAGATTTTATCCAGCAATACCGGTGAAACATCTTCCGGGCTGCTGGCGTTCTTGTAGATAGAGCAGAGCTTGGAGATTGGTACTGCCAAAACCTTGGCATCTGCACCGGCCTCATCCGTCATTTGCAATACACCGACGGGGCGGCAGCGAATCACCGAGCCGCTAATGATCGGGTAAGGGGTCACCACCAGTACATCAACCGGGTCGCCATCATCAGAGAGGGTGTGTGGCACATAGCCATAGTTACAGGGATAGTGCATCGCGGTATTCATGAAGCGGTCTACGAACATTGCACCGGTCTCCTTGTCGACCTCGTACTTGACCGGGTCGGCATTGGCGGGGATCTCGATAATGACGTTGATCTCCTCGGGGATGTTGTTACCGGTTGAGACGCGATCCAGATTCATATGCTTACTCTCCTGAAAATTTGATTTATGCCAGCCATAAATAAGGGCCAGCTTTTGGCTGGCCCTTATTGTACCCGTTTCCGGGATCTTCAAATAGTGAAGATTACAGCAGGGGTACCATCATCAGAGCAACAATATTGATGATCTTGATCAGCGGATTAATCGCTGGGCCAGCCGTATCCTTGTATGGATCGCCGACGGTGTCACCGGTTACCGCTGCCTTATGGGCATCGGAACCTTTACCACCAAAGTTACCATCTTCAATATACTTCTTGGCATTATCCCATGCGCCACCACCGGTGGTCATAGAGATTGCGATGAAGATACCGGTTACGATGGTACCGATCAACATACCACCCAGCGCCTCCTTGCCAAGCAACAGGCCGACAATGACTGGTGCTGCGATAGGCAGAATCGAAGGAATAATCATCTCCTTGATTGCAGAGCGGGTGAGCATGTCTACTGCTCTTCCATAATCAGGCTTGGCAGAGTAATCCATGATGCCAGGGATCTCACGGAACTGACGGCGTACCTCATTTACGATGCCACCTGCAGCACGACCCACAGCTTCCATCGCCATTGCACCGAAGAGATACGGGATCATACCGCCGAGGAACAGACCGATGATGACCATGTGGTTGGAGAGATCAAAGTTGACCTGTCCACCTAATGCGTGGGTGTAGTCAGCAAACAGTACCAGTGTTGCAAGACCGGCAGAACCGATTGCATATCCCTTGGTGACCGCTTTGGTGGTGTTACCTACAGCATCCAGAGGATCGGTAATGTTACGGATCTCTTCAGGTAGCTCAGCCATCTCAGCGATACCACCCGCATTATCGGTAATTGGACCGTATGCGTCGAGTGCTACGATGATACCGGTCATGGAGAGCATGGAGGTTGCAGCAACAGCAATACCATACAGCCCAGCCAGTTCATAAGAGCCATAGATTGAAGCACAGACCACAACTACAGGTGCGGCAGTAGACTTCATGGATACACCCAGGCCAGCGATTACGTTGGTGCCATCACCGGTGGTGGAGGCTTCAGCGATGTTGCGTACTGGGGCATACTCGGTAGCTGTGTAGTACTCCGTGATCAGTACCATTGCAGCAGTCAGTACCAGACCAATCAGTGCCGCGTAGTAGATGTTCATAGAGGTAACGGCTACACCGCCAATGATGATGCTCTCACCAAACATCATGGTGGTTACAGGATAGAAAGCGATGGCTGCGATTGCGCCAGAGACCATCAACCCACGGTACAGTGCATTCATGATCTTGCCACCGTCAGCAACCTTCACAAAATAGGTGCCGACAATTGAGGCGACAATTGAGATGCCTCCGAGAATCAGTGGGTAGAAAACGCCTGCAGTGCTGCCCTCAATCATCAGCATTCCCAGCAGCATAGTGGCTACGGTGGTTACCGCGTAGGTCTCAAAGAGGTCTGCAGCCATACCTGCACAGTCACCGACGTTGTCACCCACGTTATCTGCGATTACCGCAGGGTTACGGGGGTCATCCTCAGGAATTCCGGCCTCAACCTTACCAACGATATCCGCACCAACATCCGCACCCTTAGTGAAGATGCCGCCACCGAGACGGGCAAAGATAGAGATTAGTGAACCACCAAAGGCGAGTCCAACTAATGAGTGAAGTACGTCGGCAGTTTCCATTCCGGCTGCGCTCAGTATTGCATAGTAACCGGCTACTCCCAGAATACCCAGACCGACAACCAGCATGCCTGTAATGGCACCGCCACGGAAGGCAACCTGGAAGGCTGCATTCATCCCGTTGTTGGCGGCTTCAGCAGTTCTTGAGTTGGAGCGAACAGAGATGTTCATTCCAATAAAGCCGGCAGCGCCTGAGAAGATTGCACCAATGGCAAAACCGATGGCGGTCGCCCAGTTGAGGGCGAATCCGATGATGACGAAGAGTGTGACACCGACATAGCTGATGGCGGTGTATTGGCGGTTTAGGTAGGCTTGCGCACCTTGTTGTATCGCAGCAGCAATCTCTTGCATGCGTTCATTACCGGCAGATTGGGCATTGATCCATTGGATGGATACATAACCATAGGCGACTGCAGCAAAACCTGCAATCAGTGCGAATAAAAGTTCGTTGGGCATTACGATCTCCTGAAGGTTAAAAAAACAGGACTACAATCCTTGTAGTTCTGAGGTTGGGTAAATTAAATTTCGAAAGTCTCAAGCTTTTTGTCAACAGAGACATTGTCCAAGGTCACATATTTGGGCATTCCGTTGTCATCATACTCGGGGTAGGACTCACCTTTGATGAGTGGGTAGAGGTACTCTTTGCAGCCATCCGTAATACCGAAGCCATCTTCAGAGATGAAATCCATTGGCATCATCTTCTCGACGTTGGCAACCTCAGAGAGTGGTGCTTCACCAATGCTCCATTTGTAAGGGTTGGATGATTCACGAACCACAGTTGGCATAATAGAGTTTTTACCCTCCAGAGCCTTCTCGACACCAGCCTGACCCAGTGCGTAGGCCTGCTCTACATCAGACTCTGATGCAAGATGACGTGCAGCACGTTGCAGATAGTCAGCAACCGCCCAATGGAATTTATATCCCAGTGCGTCCTTGATGATGTTGGCAACAACAGGTGCCGCACCACCCAGTTGAGCGTGACCGAAAGAGTCACGGGTTCCCTGTTCTGCCAGGAACTTACCGTCTGGCCAGTGACACCCCTCAGAGACTACGATTGAGCAGTAACCAAACTCTTTGACCTTGGCATCTACCGCAGCGAGGAACTTCTCCTGATCGAATTCAACTTCCGGGAACAGGGTAATCACAGGAATGCCGTAATCTTCAACCAGTGCGCCAGCTGCTGCAATCCAGCCTGCATGACGTCCCATCACTTCAATGACAAAAATTTTGGTTGAGGTGGCCGCCATAGAGCGTACATCATAAGAGGCCTCCAGAGTAGAGACCGCAATGTACTTGGCTACAGAGCCAAATCCTGGGCAGTTATCGGTGATTGGCAGATCATTATCAACTGTTTTTGGAACGTGGATTGCCTGAACAGGGAACCCCATCTTCTCTGAGAGTTGAGAAACTTTATAGCAGGTATCTGCAGAGTCTCCGCCACCATTATAGAAAAAGTAGCCGATATTGTGGGCCTTGAAGACCTCAATNAGCCGCTCATATTCTCGTTGGTTATCTTCCAGGCTCTTGAGCTTGAAACGGCAGGAGCCAAAACCACCGGATGGTGTGGTTTTCAGCGCAGCAATGTTTTCATCCGACTCTTTGGAGGTGTCGATGAGCTCTTCAGTCAGTGCGCCGATAATTCCATTTCGGCCGGCATAGACAGTACCGATTTTGTCGTTGTGCTTGCGCGCGGTCTCAATAACGCCACAGGCTGAGGCATTAATGACTGCGGTAACGCCGCCAGACTGTGCATAAAATGCATTTTTTACTGACATCCATTTCTCCTTGATTTAAAGTGATAGATATAAAATTTGATTAAAATCAATTGTTCTCTCCGGCTGCTTTTTTCTGCTCATACTCATGATGAACCTGGAGCATGGCGATGGCGCAGTCACCGATATTGTCATATTTGTCCTTCCCTGTGCCGTACTGCTGGTAGCCACGGTAGAAAAATTGACAACGGAACTCATTGATACCGGTTTTAGTAATAAAAAATTTGGAATTATCTTCAGGAGATTCCCAATAGATCAATGGACACGTCGCCAACTCACGGTCATCAGGATGGAGCCGAATCTCGGCGTCACCCAGTTCTACAGCCATCTCCTGCTGAAAGCGCTCATTGATTGTCTGCTGTACGGTTGATATATCCGTGGCAGAGAGGTCGGGGATTTCTTTCTGTCTAGCCATTAGTGGTGAGGATAAATTGTGCAGAAATTGATAAAATTATTGACATTTTTCAGAGAACTGAATATATAAGGTGGTATAAATTGAATATGTGCCTGACTTATACAGAAAAGTAGCCTCAGTCACAAATAAACAACACCAATTGAATTATAAAAAATCAAGATCTCTCGATGGTTTCAGCTTTAATTGATTGGAAAAACAGGTAATTACGTTTAAGGGTGGTGTGGAGAAAATGGTACGAATCGCATTGCTTGGTCCTCGTGGGTCAGGAAAAGAGGAGTTTGCACAAAAGTTGTCGGAGAAGTATGGGGTCCCCATGGTCTCTATAGGAGAACTTTTAAAGCAAGAGGTAGGGAGTGGCTCATCATTGGGAGCAGATATTCTGAAGGGGCAGAAGAGTAAGCGGCCCGTTCAGGATGATCTGGTGCTTCAGGTTTTGTTGGAGCGTCTGTCGCAAGAGGATGCAACACAAGGTTTTGTGTTGGAAGGTGGTCCCAAGAATGGCGTTCAGGGGAAAGGGGTCGATGCCTTCCTGTTGAGACAGGGGCATGGTTTCTCAGGGGTTGTGCTGCTACGGTATGACTATGACGAGTTCATGGAGGCGATGACAGGAAGGCGTAGTTGTCGCGAGTGTGGATCTCAATTCAATATCTATACGAACCCCCCGATTGTAGATCACATCTGCGACTCTTGCGGTGGTCGACTCCATAGTCGGGTTGATGACCGTGAAGAGAAGATCAGTCGGCGTTTACGTGAATATGAGGCGATGGAGTCTCCACTGGCTGACTATTATGAGGCAAGGCTAGAGGTGGTGGAGGGCGGCTTTAATGAAGATCGGGTCTATCAGCGCGTAGTACAAGCTGCTGAGCGCTTGAGAAAAGTCACACCAAAGAGCCTAACGAGTTTAAAACAAAAAGAGGGTGAGGCAATGGCGAAAGAGAAAAAGAAGAAAGTAGCAGCCAAAAAATCTGCACCCAAGAAGAAGGTGGCGGCTAAGAAGGCGGTAACAAAGAAAACAGCGGTGAAGAAAAAGGCAGCCCCAAAGAAAGCGGCCCCTAAAAAAACTGCACCTAAAAAGAAAGCAGCTCCTAAGAAAGCAGC
>DUYW01000086.1 GCA_013349825.1 Gammaproteobacteria bacterium
ATTGTGTTCGGGCTGATTGCCAGATATTGATCCGTTGAATCTACTACAATCTTGTTCTCCTCATCACTGTGTGAGAATGCGTGATAACGTACTTGATCCTGGCTTTCAGTCTGAAGGTCAAACTCTTTGAGAATAACGTAATCATGGGTAGACAGAAATATCTGTACACCTAACCGCTGCAGTTCAATCAGGATAGCTACTACGGTTTTCATTAATCTCGGGTTGAGATTGGTTTCAGGTTCATCCCAACAGAGAACAGCCCCCTGCAGAAGAGTACCGTTTTGGATCAATACCCAGAGTAGCGCCAGTTTACGTATCCCCTCTGCAAGCAGGGTGAATTCCAGTTCACCCTGCCGGTTCTTTAGAAAGAACTCTTCATTTTTTGTAATCACCTTGCCATCCATCGCATCTTGCAAGATCTTCAGGATTTTCTTCCGCTTTGCATCGGTTGGACCTTTCAAGGTACCCAGAAATACTCTATCGATGATATCTGCATAGACCTCCTCAAAATGAATGTGGCGCTGCGAGTAGAGTGAGCGGAAGCCAGGGGCATTTGCCATCATATCCTTGACCGGAATATAGACCGCCTGAAGTTCCTCTTCCATCCATCGCCTATAAGAGCCCGAAGGTTTAACGCCATCAGCTGTTTTTGTATGGTTTGAGAGGGTGATCCTGGTCTTGATTGAATCACCTTCAGGAAGCGTCCTTTTCCACTCCACATAACCTTTTGAGCTAACGGATGAGCGTTTTACCAGCCGTCCAATCTGCTCTTTGGAGGGTAGAAAGACCTTGTTTATTTTTTCAGTCAGGCTCTTTTGGCTACGGGTGATATCACTCGCTGCATAAATCAGCTTGAGAATATGGGTTTTTCCTGTCCCATTGGCTCCTACAAAAATATTGATACCGGGAGAGAAGATCATCTCTAAATCTTCAAAGGCGGTGAATTTCTCTAATTTTATCGACTGATACACTTCCCTCTCCCTCTATTCATTGAATTCTCACCCGCTCACCCGCCTCAATAGCCAGAGTTAACCGCTCTTTTAGCTGCTGGAGGTATTGCTCCACCTCTTCTTGGGTCTCAATCATCAGGACACCTTCACCAGCCACTGTTGCTGGTCGAATTGTGGTGATCTTTTTCGCAGCTGGTGCCGCTGGCTCTTTGTTGTCTGATGGCGAACTGTTTGAGTGGCTCTGAGACCGTTGTTGCTTGATATAGAGGTTGATTGCCTCATAGGCCTGCTCTTCCTGATCTTTAGATTCTGACTGGTCTGTGAGCACTTGATAGATCGCAACCGTCTCCCCAATCCTTCTGATGCTCTCCTGCAACGGTCTTAACGTACTGTTCCTGAGACCGTCGGGCGCTTTCACTACATCGAGCTCTTGGGTAACCTGTCTGATCCGTTCATCGATCTTTTCCACTGCATGGCTGCGCTTTTCGTCCAGTAGCCGGTTATTGATCTCACGCATGTTCAATCAACCCATTGACCTGACGAATCTGCCCGTATGGGGTCTCACTATTGTAGATAGATTTGAGCTGATTCAGAGCATCCTGAGCCTCTACATCTTTTTCAAGGATACCTTGGTTGATAGAGAACTCCTGCTTCAGCGCCTGCTCCAATGATTTCCATGTACTGAACTGTTTATTGTAGAAGTCATCGAGATCTTCAAAGTCCTCTACAAAATTATTCAGCGCACTCGCACTATCGATCAACTTCTGAATCAGGTTATAGCTGTTTCCCTGCCCCAGTAGCTCTTCTACCAACGCTATACCGGTACCTATCGCATGTTTCCCTGGATAGTGCCCGGTCTCTGACTTGCTATTAAAATCATTGAGGGCCTGCTGCCAGCACCCCAACTCATACCTGAGCAGCGCCTCCAGCTCTTTCTCACTACTTCCTGGAACCGTCTTGTTGAAGAGCTGCTTGGTGAGTTTGATTGCACGATTGAGCTGATCATCCCCCATCTGTTTACGCTTTTTGACCCGTATCTCGCTGCGCTTTCTGGTACTGGTTAGAGGCTCATACGCTTGATCTAGTGCGAGCACACTCTTTTGATAGGTGATCTCCAACTTCCCTGCAATACCTAACCTTGCAAGGAGTAGAAGAATCTCACTGTCAGGCCACCCATAAGGGCGCTTGCTGAAGTGCTGAATCAAATCTCGCACAAACACGGCCTGGTTAAGCTCTGTCTTCATGGTGACGAAGTTATCAACCTCTCTGACCGCTTCTGGATTCGCCCCTTCATCATTGAGGTCTAACCCAGTCTGGGCGAGGTCGTCTGCATTGAGCACAGCATGCAGCTCATGCAGCACTTCACCAGGGGTTGCCTTAAGCAGTTTAAGTTTGGAGAAGCTATTTTCGATAACATATTTGAAACAGGTCTCCATCATCGTAGACGGGGCACCACTCTTGGGGGTGTGTACATCCCCGATAACAGAGAAATTGGCCTCTTGAAAGAGCTCATCAAAACCATGACGAAGCCGCTTCTTACGCTCTGCATTCTCNTTNGCCTTCTCTCTTAGGAGGCTCTCCTGCTCAGGCCGTTGGCCACTATTCAGGTTCAGGAACCGTGCTGTCTTTACATGGGTGGACAACTCCCCCCAGAGTTTGGGGTCATCGGCTAGTTTGATGACAATAGAACCATCCCCTTCACGACTCATCTCTTTACATTTTGGATCACTGTACTCCCCATAGTTGATATCAATGGGTGAGACCACTTTAACCACCAAATCCTCCAGCATGGAGCCATCTTTGGGGTGCCCATTACAGAAGCGACTGACCTTGAAGTCCTGTTGATTTCCTGGATAACGGTACTTGTTGTTACGAGCTAAGATGTCATCAAAAATAAGATTAGAGAGCTCTTTGGTCTGTTCTGAAGCCTCGACATCGATATTGCGAATCTCGTTCTCGATCTCTTTCTCTTCATTAGTGAGAAAGACATATTCATCCCCATTTCTGGCGATCAACATCTCTTGTTCAAGCCTATTAAGGCTCTGTTCAATCTCTTTCTTCAGGGCAATTTTATCGGTGCCGATTCGATCAACCGCTAGAGTGACTAAATTATCAAGGGTGCTTTTCAGAACATCAACATAACGGATCAGGAAGAGTGTTTTGAGGATGTTGGTGTCAAACTCAGTCAATTTTTTAAGATCACAGGCATTATCAATAGTCCGTTTTACTGCAGGTTCCAGGAACCCCTCTATCGGCAGGTAGAAGCAGTGCATGGGCACCAACACCCCTACCTCATGTCCCTTAATCTGTTTTGCCGCACTCTGGAATGCGTCAAGCAGGGAGCGCTCCCCCATGGCTAGGTGCTTACCTGTCGCCCCTTTAGTACGGATAGACTCAAACACCTTTTGCAGGAGTGGATAGTGGTACGGTACAAAGGGATAGTTATCAACAAAGGAGATGCTATCTTCGTAGTTCTCCAGCTCTGCTGTGGTGGTTTTGTCAAAGCTAAGTTGGTTACGGAGGATATCCCCCTTATCTGCATAGAATGTGTTGAGGCGTTCTCTGGCGGGCTCAGTCTTATCGAGCAGTCTTTTCTGAATAACCTCACTTGTATTGGAGCTAGAGAGTGAGATACGGGTGTAGAAACGTCCCTGAATCTTGGAGAAGTCATTTGAGTCTCCCGCACTCTTCATCCCACCCAGTACCGCATCAATATCCGCTTGAGAAGTGACAATCACCCAAGCTTTGCCCTTGCAGACAGTTCCCAGCTCTTCCGTGATGGTCTGCAATTTGAGCATCATCTGGGTGTTCTTTCCAATGAACTGACCTACCTCATCCACCAAGAAGATGATATTGTGATTGCCTTTGCTTTCGATGTAGTCATTGACCCAGTTGGCAAAGTTCTTGATATTGAGCTGGAAGTTGTCCTCTAGGTTCTCAACGGTTTGGCGACTGGATTCTTCACTTTGACCGGTTGCCTCTGAAAATGCAGTAATGATCTCATCTTGGCAGAACTCCCATGCATCACGCTCTTCTTCCCAGCTAGAGCCATTTTCTCGTTGGAATACCTCTTTGAAGCGACCATAGTTATCCTTTTTATCGAGTATGCGCTCCATATGGGCGATATGAGCGTGGTCTGAGCAGTAACCGAGTCGCTCGTTGAAGACCTTG
Organism: Gammaproteobacteria bacterium; assembly: GCA_013349825.1. GTDB lineage: Bacteria > Pseudomonadota > Gammaproteobacteria > Thiopontia. The sequence goes on from DUYW01000086.1 coordinate 4,122, forward strand.
ATAAACACCTTGAGTATGGCATCTTCTCGATCATCGGTATTGGCCCGAGAATCGATATTGAAAAGCATTACATCTGTGCTCTGATTGGCTGCAACATGAATATCACCCAGCAGCATCTTGTCAGTTACCTTGTCCTCAAAGAAGCGGTAAGCTGTTTTGGCCTCATTTTTATCTGTAGCTTCCAAGTTTTCCAAGAGGTAGGAGAGGATCTTGATGAAGTGAGATTTACCTGAACCAAAGAATCCGGAAACCCACACCCCTACCTTGCCCGCAATAGAGGGGTCATTGGGGTTATGAATGGCAGAAACATAGTTTTCGAGAAAGTGGCGAAAGTGCCGATCCAGCTCTTTAGTAACGACATACTCATCCAACTCTGTATAGATTACATGGCTGTCTAACTGCTCTGCTTTAACAACACCATTGATGTCACGTACCAGCGGTTTTTCGAATAACTCTTCAACGATCATACTTGTTTTTCCTCATCCGGCACTAAATCAAAGGCACGGTAGTAGTTGCTGGACTCTATAATTCCGAATGTTTTCAATTCTGTCCCTGAGTAGGTGCCTGGATAGAAGAGCACCATGGGCAGTCCTCCTAACCTGGAGTGGAGTGCATTGAGGATGGAGTGACCTCGTAACAGGGGCCAAGCGCTACCCAGGCCACTAATCAGAACAAACTGCCGGTCTTGCTTCTGAATCTTGCTACTAATAAAGTCCGCAACCTTTTCCTGATCCAGAGGGGCTTTTAGTGCTTTTTTCAGCCCTGCTGCCCCTTTCTTCTTTTCCAGCTGGTATGACTTCTCTAACAAGTTTCGTGATTCCAGTATCTCAATCAAACAGTGAAAGAGGTTGATATGGATGAACTCCATCTTCTTCCTCTTCAATCTATTCTCCAAATCTTCAATATAGCTTCTGACTTCCAACTCTAATTCAGCGGGATAGTCAAAAATCCAGAATGGCAACTCGCCACCAAGCCGCTCTCTATTGAGAAAACGGTTACTCTCAATGATAGACTGGACCTTCTCCAAGCGTTGTTGGAGGTTGTACTCTGCTTTGCTCACACTTTGCACTCCATCAGTGAGATCCACTCTGAACGGTTAAGTTTCACCAACCATTGGCGAGTTTCAGGTAGTAGGTAAACAGTCTGTAGCTTCTTACTGCGCCCAGAATTCAAGTATCCGGCATCTGACAGTATGGTAAATAGGTTGTTACCTGCCAGATTGACCGTTTTCTCAGTCAGCTCAGATAACCCTGTAATATTGCGAGATCGCCCTTCATAGAACTCTAACCACTTGGTCTTATCAAGCACTTTTTGATATTGCCGTACCGCATCAAGTAATACAGTTTTCATGAAATCCTCAAGAACTGGGGATCGGATCATAGACGCGACCATCAGAAGCTGGCGGAGCAATTGGTCATCTGCCCCCGCAAGAGACTGTAGAAACTCTTCACCCAGCGTCTCTACTCTTTTTCTCAGGAGGTTGGCGATACGGATAGAAGACTCTGATGATTTCTTTTGCAAGATATTATTTTTAGCAACCTCGCTATTCCATAGTGCTGACGTAGGCTTTTGAAGCAATAGCTCAGCAATCAGCCTGCTCTCTCGCGGTAGTAGCGCACGGGCCGAGGTGATATCACCTAGGTATTGTTTACGATCCAATGGTTATTTTATGAAATAAGTTATAAGAGAGAGACGGTTCGCATTAAGTGCAGCGTAGGTTTAACTGCTCCACCACTTTTAGAGACAAAATAATCTTCGCTGAAAGGCCGCTGTTCACTTACGAGAATCTGCTTTAGCTGGTGAGACTTCTCCCCTCCCAAGATCACTAACATCTCCTCACCCCCTAAACGCCCCGTAACCGTAAGCGCTGTTTTAGTAACACAAGCCTCATCCGCTGCTTTAGCCAGTAGATACAGTGGCTCCGAACATGCATCATTTTCCAGTAGTTTTTTGCGCTCCTTTCTGAACAGAGGCAAATCATACTTCTTTATGTCTGCAGATAGTTTCAGTGTAAGTCGTTCTTTTTTTTGAGGCATAATCAATAGCCCTAAGTGTTAATTTCAGAGATTGTATCAACAAGAACTACGATCATGTGTAACGATATGTTGCAGAGTCACTTGCCTCTGATCCTCTGTGCTCACAAGGCGAAATTCCAAGCGATGATATCTCGTAATAGCAGCAAAATTCCTTTCTTCGTTCCACTCTGGGGCGTGAGAACGAGGAAGTTCCGAATAGGGGGTTACATTTGTGTAAAGTCAGCCTTCACTGCCCGTATCATTAAACTCAACCGGCAGTACCACCGTAAACTGGGCTCCAAGACCCAACCCCTCACTATCCACTGACAGGGAGCCATCCAGGCTCTGAACAAACAGTGCCATCGAGTGAAGCCCTTGCCCGGTCCCCGACTCTTTGGTCGTTACACCTCGGGTAAACAGCTTTTGCAGAACCTTTTCAGAGATGCCTACGCCATTATCACTGACTTGAATGGTGAACTGCTCACCTCTTTCCATTGTCTCAATGCTCAGGTGTACCTCTCCATCCATTGGCCCCGATTTCTCCATCTTTTCACCAATCGCTTCACAACTATTTTTGATCAGGTTTGCCAACATCTGCTGGAACGGGCTTTTGGGCAAGGTCACTAGTTCAGGGGCTGATTCGATGTTGAGGTGAATGGTGGTGTTATATTTTTCCAACACATTTTCCATCAACTGAACCACGTCAGCCAAGGCCTCATTGATTTCAAAGCGGCTGAGCCAGACCCCTCCTTGCACCACCTTTCTCTGCGCCTCAATAATCCCTTCAATATGGGAGAAGGTAGAAACCTGTTTCTTGATCGTCTGCTCTCCATAATGGACAAACTGTTCCAGTGTTTTTGCCAATTTCTCCAGCCTACCCCCCTCTCCATTGGGTAGTGGTTCTGATTGACTCAACTTGTGCAGATATTGGGTCACACGCAACAGTCCATGAATTCGCTTCTGAACCTCCACTGCCTGATGCTCTGCCCCCATGATGGTATTGCCGATATTGTGCAGAATAGAGGAGCTGATCTCTTCGACTCCCCCCTCATAAGCTTGTCGTTCACGCTCTTTTCTGTATTCCAACTGCTCTGTAACATCAATACGTACCGCCAGGTAGCCTGTTTTATTACCTTCCACATTAAACATTGGGGAGATTGAACTATCGCTCCAGAACAGCTCCCCCTTTTTATTGCGGTTACAGATCTCTCCATGCCATACCTGATTGGACGATATCACCCTCCAAAACTCTGCCCAGAATGATTTTGGATGGTACCCCGAATTTAAAAGCGAATGCTTCTGCCCAATCACCTCCTGCTGTTGATAGCCCGTAGTCTCCAGGTAGAGTGAGTTGGCATATCGAATCACACCATCAACACCGGATATCGTCACCATCATCATCTGGTCTATAGCGCTCTGATAGCTTTGAATATCGGCATAGAGTTGCTTCACCAGACTGATATCACGCAACGACCAGACTTGCCCCAGAGATTCACCCTCTTCACCGACAAGCTCTGAAGTAGAGAGCAATACCGGCACCAGTGCATCCTGATCATTTATAACCCACTGCTCTTCTTCATAGGGAAACCCATCTGCTACATCACGTTTGAGCTGATAGAACAGATCATTGACCGGTTGATGCAATATTTTCCTGGTCGCCCCAAACAGTCCCAAAGCGGCCTGATTGTAGCGCCCGACTCTATTTTCCAGATCAACAACCAGTAGCGGGTCTGCCGCATACTCCACGACCCGGTCAGCCTCTTGTTGCGCTTGTTGCAGCTGTACCGTTCTTCGCTCTACCTCATGCTGCAGTCGATGGTTCCAGGCTCGAAGTGCCACACGTGCCCTGCGCAAGCGCTCAAGAACGAGTAAAATACCGGCGATCATCACTGCCGCAACCATCTCAAGCCAGCGCATTTTCAGATCCTGCTGATTTTGAAAGGTCTCATAAAGCGCGCGATACTGTTGTTGTAACTCAGAAAGATGCTGTTGATCTGCAATCTTTAATGACTGCTGCAACCACTGTTGTGCCTCTCGAGTATGGGTCACAATCATCTGCAGATGCACCGTACCATTTCGAATCAGATTCAGAAAGACCACAAAATCGGGATGATATTGCTCCAAACTGAGGTGAAACTGTTTCAGTTTCTCTCCAATGCGGCGGTTCGATTCTTCTGGAAAAATCAGAACGATCTCTACATGGTCAACCAGTTCAAGAAACTCTTCGATCAACCTTATACTTTCTGCATCCTCATTGACCTCCTCTTCATTCAGAAGCTGGTCCATCGTTTTATGGAGAGTCGAAAGGTATTTCAGGCTATTCAGGTAAGCTGAGCGCGAACGACTGAAGCGCTCCCCACTGTCAATCCACTGCTGTACCTGCTGTTGAAGCTGTTCCGCAACCTTTTGCAATCCAGTTCGCTCTTCTGTAGTAATCCAGTCAGGCAGGTCAGCAAATTCACCGGCATCCTGAGCAAAACGTTTCGCAATCTCTGTCGACTGATCAAGATTCCGGCCTCGCTCATAGTTGAGCTTTAATAACTCAGCGGTATAGGAGCTCCCTGTCTCGGAGAGCTTCTCAAGCTGCTCCAGATAGGCATAGTGTACGCTGTGATCAAAGGAGCTTCTGGTATATACAAAATAGAGTCCCAGCACCAACAACACCAGCAACACCAGCAACACCAGCAACATGCTACCCTACACCCCTTGTGAATGTTGCAGTGCATTCTGCTCCATTTTTTCCACCTTCCCCTCAACCTACCTCAAGGTGATCCCTCCAACGGCTCTATTTTTAACGAAGTACTGGTCAGAGTCTTTAAAAAGGCCACCAAAGCAGCCGCCTGTACCGGACTCAAGAGCACACCCAGCTGATGTGCTGCCATCTCGGTCACCGCTGTCTCCAGTTCAGTTACAGAACCATTGTGAAAATAGGGGGCTGTCAACTCGACATTTCGCAGACTAGGCACCTTAAATACAAGACGATCTCTCTCCTCTCCGGTAACCTCAAAACGTCCCTGATCCCCCACAGAGAGGGCCAGCACATGTGCCTTGTGCGGCTCCATTTGAGAGATATCGAACTGGCCTGCAGTACCTACTTTCGTTGTATCCTGGTCACCTCCCAGCTGATAAAAGATCGCAATATGTTGAAATTGGTTACCTCCGAAGTGGGCACCATTGTGGCAACTGCTACAACCCAGAGAGTGAAACAGCTCCAATCCATTCAGCTCTGTTTGATCCAGCACGCCCAGATCACCTGCAATATAACGATCATAAGGGCTATCCAGTGCGACTAACGTCTCTTCAAAGGCTGCGATTGCTGTGGTAATACCCTCCTTTGAGATACCGGTCTTAAATAATTTCTGGAATGATGAGCGCATCTCGGGGTCGTCGCTGAGCCTTTGAGTAATGCTATCCCACTCCCCCCCCATCTCCAGCGGATTAGTGATCACACCTGCTGCTTGCTCTTTGAGCGTGCGGGCATGCCCATCCCAAGTTTGTCGAAAATTAAATACTGCATTGTAGACCGTTGGTGCATTTCTTCGCAGTGGTTTGCCATCAACAGTAGGGGAGATGCCTCGAGGATCAGCTCCTCCAAGTTTTAGATTGTGGCATTGAGCACAGAAAATCTTCTGATTTCCAGAGAGACGAGGATCATTAAACAGTTTTCTACCCAACTCAATCAGCTCACTACTCTTTTCCAGCGCTGTAGTAGAAGTCATTTCCGCCTCCACTGTTATTGAGCCCAACACAAGAGAGAGTCCTACAACTAACTGTAGAGACTTATAGAGGTTCACTAAGCTGTCATCTCCTCTACCAGCGCATAGAGTTGAGTCTTACTATAAGGTTTATGAAACAGACGCACTGTATGCTCTGTCAGCATCGTCTGAATGGTCTGGTCTGCACTCATATTTGCCGTCACCAGAGCTATCGGAACCTTCGGGTCAATGGCACGAATCTGTTCAATGGTCTGTACACCATTCCAACCCGGTGGCATATTCATATCAACCAAAATCAGGTCAAATGGGGTGATGGCCTCTTCAACCATTTGCAGCCCCTGTGTTCCTGCCGGCACCCAATGTACTTTACATACTATCCCGCCACTGTCTTCCTCCGGTTCAGGTTCAGACTCAGGTTCATCATCCAGAAAGGCAAATGGATCATCCTCCAGTTCTGGAGGCTCCAGATAGAGCTTGACCGATTCATAAATCGACTCTTCATCATCAATCAATAATAGTTCAACCACACCTATCCCCCTGGTTTCTCATATGATCTGCGAGCTGCAGAAATGATTCAGTCAACACATCTTTAAACAGAGGATCAATTATAGTCTGATTGAGTGCAAATCTCATGCATTCCATCCATTGATCACGCGCCTCAATACCAATATTAAAAGGCATGTGACGCTGCCTCAATGCTAGG
>DUYW01000087.1 GCA_013349825.1 Gammaproteobacteria bacterium
TGAAGGGAGTCTGTTACCCGCAGATAGCAGTGACTCTGGTGTTGGTGGAGATAGTACAGACAGTACTCTGGGGGGTGTGCAGTTCGATTCAACAGATTCATTCCATGGCCACTGGGTACAGCAGGATGGTAGTGGAACGCTGAGTTTTGATGGCATAAATCTGCAGTATCAGTTGGATCAGGATGGTGATCAGGTAGCGGATGAGCAAGGCACTTTGACCCTCTTGATGGCAGGTACGGGCGCTGGCGTGAGCTCTAAAAATCGCCTGCAACTCACCGATGGCTCAGGCTCCTCGCTACTGTACGACTCCAGTGATGGCTTAACCCCTCTGTCGGATTATCAGCAGTTTATCTATCTGGATAGCTCGGATAACAGCCGGGTATTGAATTTCTGGATGGAGAGTGATGCGACCGATAGTTCAGAGAGCCAACCCCCTTCACAAGAGTCAACCGACACACTCGTGAGTTGGAACCTGGAGAGTGGTTGGAATCTGGTGGGGATGCCGTTAGAGAGTACCGATAGTCTCAACACGCTATTGAATAGCGCTACAGATACCATCCTCTCTGTTTGGTACTACAACGGCGCTGATGCGACCGAAAGTTGGAGTTACTTTATTGCGGATGCGACCTCAACAGCAACCTTGACGACACTGGAAGGTGGTAAAAGCTACTGGGTTCGTCTTGCAGCAGAGAGCTCGACACAGATTCAGTGGAGTGGTCAATCCCCGGCATCATTACCACCTCTGGTAACCGGCTGGAACATGAGGGCACCGATAGATGGCATCGACACACTCTCGACGCTGAGTGCAGTGAATGGCGTTCAGTCAATATGGGGATGGAGTGCAGAGCAGTGGCAGAGCTATAGTGCAGGTACCCCCCAATTTCTCAACTCTCTGCAACAGGTTGAGATGGGTAGAGGGTACTATCTCTATCGAGAATAATGGCCTGATAGTGTTGGGTAACCGATGAAATACCCACCCCTGTTGATAGAAGGTGGTTGGGTAATACGGCTCTTTCTGCTGCTCTGGGGCAGCCTGTTTTTCTCGAACCTGTGGGGGGTTGCTACCAGTTCCTCCGGGGATGAGATCGTAATTCGTTGGGCCTCTCACGCGACTGAGCAGGATCAAGAGACCCTGCGCACTAGTTTGCAGCTGGTATCCTTTCGCCAAATTGGCAAAAAGCGGGTTGAGCGTTGGAAGCTATCACCAAAAACAGATCAATCCTTGTTACTGGATCAACTACAGCATCACCCGCTGTTGTTGTGGGCAGAACCCAACTACCAACGCACTCTGCACCTGATTGCGAATGATGCCGCCTATCCGGATTTACTGTGGGGGCTGGAGCAGATAGAACTGCCCCAGGCATGGGCAGTAACAACCGGAAGTCGAGAGGTGGTGGTCGCCATCCTGGATGACTCCATGGAAATTGATCATCCTGATCTACAGGCGAATATCTGGCTCAACTCGGATGAAATTGCTGGTAACGGCATCGATGATGATGCCAATGGTTATATCGATGATCTCCACGGCTGGGACTTCAAAAATGGTGATAACAACCCAAAGGCCGATCCGGGACTGACTGAAGGACATGGAACTGCGGTTGCCGGGGCCTTGGGTGCAGTTGGAAATAACAGTTTAGGTTCTACCGGCGTGGCCTGGAATGTCAGTATCATGCCGCTGAAATTTGGCTTTGATGTCGCCTCTGGTCTGGAGGCGGCACAATATGCCATTGATAATGGTGCGGATATCCTGGTAGCCAGCTTTGGTGGTCCGGCCTACTCCTTCAGTGAGGAGTTGGCACTACAGCAGTTGAGTAACGCAGGTATTCTGGTGGTCTCTTCTGCAGGTAATTTCCATGCAGATAATGATCGTGTCCCGGACTACCCCTCCAGTGCCGACTATCCCAATATACTTGCTGTCGCAGCCAGTGATAGAAGTAGTTCTCTGACTTCATGGAGTAACCGGGGACAATTCAGTGTTGATCTGATGGCACCGGGAGAATCAATCTATACGACACAGGCAAAAGAGGGTGCTTATAGCAGTCAGGATTATAGCAGTGTAAACGGGACCTCTCTCTCTGCCCCCTATGTGGCAGGGGTTGCTGCATTGATTAAATCGGTCTTGCCATCCGCTACTTTTCAGGAGCTTAAAGGACGAATACTGGCTGCTGTAGACCCGGAGGAATCAGCCCGTGGGCATTTGGCATCGGCAGGCAGATTGAATGGTTATCAGGCTCTCGAGGTGGAGCCACAACCCGTTCTGATGGTCCGCTCAGTAGCTCTGGAGAATATCATTGGTGATGGGGATCAGCAGATTGATTCGGGGGAGCTGTTGCAACTGGTGGTTGTGCTGGAAAATAGCTGGATGCCGGCATCCGGCATTCATGCCCGGCTCTCAACCGATAGCCAGCTGGTTGACCTGTTATGGGATGAGGCTCTCTATGCTGACCTTGATCCGCTGGATGGAGAGGCCTGGTCTGCTGGAGAAGAGCCATTTCTGATCTATATCAGACCTCAGTTGGAGGGGCATCAGCGTATCCCTTTTACGCTGGAGATCAATACAGATCAAGGGAAAAGCACAATACGCTATTTTGAACTGGAAGCGGGAGCCCTACTCAATGGAGTGCTCTATCAAGAGGTGATACAGCAAAATGCACAGGATGATTTCCATAGTTACCACCTGGATCTGCCTATTGAAGCAACGGGTATCACAGTTCAGACAACGGTCAATGGGGTGACAGATCTGGACCTGCTTCTGGCAGAGGGTGAATTCCCCCAATATGTGATGATTCCGGAAGGGGATGGTGATCACCCGGGTACTCAGACAGGCCCAATGACAACGATTGACGGCAATAGTGGTGGAAATGAGCAAATTTATTTAGGGCAGAGCAGTGCTCAGATTGTTGAGGTTGTTATTGTTAATTTTTCCCAGTTGGATGATCAAAGTTATACGATTCAGGCAACCTATGACCTTCCTGACGGGGTAGAAACGGTTTCTGAGATAAATCCTGCAGGGGTCTACCGAACAAATTTAGCTTCTGAACTACAGTTTTCTGACCCTGTTGTGCAGATGTACTTCTATCTGATGAGTCCTGGATGGAACCTGATCTCGATTCCGGTTGAAGTTGAAGCAGACAGTATTCAACTATTTATGCAGCAGTTTCCGGAAATCTCATCAATTTGGCAATACCAGCAGGGAGAATGGAAGAGCGCACTGAAAGGGGTTCCCTGGCCGCTGAATACATTGAATACCTTTGAAGCGGGGCGGGCTTATTGGGTTAAAGTTGCCGGGGGTGAAAATTTAAGTGCGGTTGCGGCGGGAGTCTCAACGCAATTAAAAGCTTTTGGGCAGGGTTGGAATTTGTTTGGTGTTTCAGAACCCATTGAAGAGATAGAATGGTTTATCAAGAGTGTTGGTGCAGAGGCAGTCTGGAGTTGGGATAATGATCATTGGAAAAGTTATCATTTAGAGGTTCCACAGTTTCTGAACCAGTTAAACCGGATGGATCCGGGTAGAGGGTACTATGTGTACCTTCCAGAATAGGGATAGATGGATAAATAGCGATGGGCAAGAAGCAACGTAAACAAAAAGGTCGGTCGACAGCAGCTGCACAACACAGTTCTGAACCTACAGTAATGGGTCAAGGTAATCAGGCTTGGCTCTACCTGTTGCCTGCAATGGTTTTTATGGTGATGACCTGGGACTCTGGAGAGCTGTTTGCACGCGTCAATATCTATAAAACCTTTCTTTTGTTTGTTTCAGTTTCACTGCTCTATCTGTTTGTAGATGTTCTGTTCAGATTACGCAACCGGCAGAAGGGGATTGATATTGCAGCTCTTCCGATGGGCTGGTTACTGTTTCTCTCGTTACCGTTTATAGCAACCTTACCGGGTTTGCTTCTGCATGGTGGAGAGTATAACCACCTGCTGGGGCATGAACTCACGAATCATCTAATGTTTATGATGTGGGTGGGTTACTTGATGTTATGTGTCAGGGGCAGTGATGCTCTGGAAAAGTTGATGATTGTTGTGGCTGTCTCGGTTCTGTATGTGGTTTTGGAGGGGGCGGCTGGAGATACCGGGCGGCCTAAGTCAACATTTGGAAACACCAATCTTTATGCAAACTATTTGATCCTGTTTCTGCCACTGCTTCTCTTGTTGGGACTGCCTCTCAACCTGAAACAAAGTGGAAAACAGCTATTCCAGTGGAAAGAGCAGAGTGGTAAGGGGTATTTTTTTCTGCTGGTATTTTTTGTTGGGTTTTGGGGGTTATGGCAGACTCAGACACGTGCAGCTGTTGCAGGGTTTGGAGGTGCTGTTGTATTACTGTTGCTCTATCTGTTGTACCTCAATCTGAAAGAGCGTTATCAGGTACGAGGATGGGTATTTCTAGTGGGGGCGTTGGGCCTTCCGATATTATTGGCGCTGATCTTTTTATTTGTAGTCTCTCAGTTGAGTGATGAAGTTATACAGACATCTCGTTTTTTACAGCTAGGGACATGGGAGGCGTGGGCTTCACGTTTTATGCCTTGGCAGGTGGCAATCAGTTCCATACAGGAGTCTCTGTTATTCGGTTATGGCCCNGGCTCTTCTTATAACCTCTTTTTTGAGTACTTGCAGGGAGATTCTCGCCTATATACCGCGGAGCGCAGTTTTAAACATGCGCATAGTGAACTTCTGGAGGTGATGCAGGAGGGAGGAGTGTTTGGGTTATTGGTACATTTAGCTGTGTTAGGGGGACTTTTCTGGATTGTTTTGAAAATGCTACAGAGTGACAAGCTGAGTAACCTGGAGCTGAGAATGGTGCTGGGGATTGGTTTGAGTTTAATCGCTTACAATACCCATAGCATATTCTCGCTAGCCACTCGCATGACACAGAACGAAATGACAATGTACGCACTTGTAGCGATGTTGTTGGTTCTGTTTACAAAAGCAGAGCTACAGGGGCNGCTTGTGCATCGGCTGCAGTGGTCTTTACCTAAAGTGATACCGGCACATGGGCTCTTTCTTGGGTTGATACTTCTTTCCTGGGGGATTCAATATCCAACCTTTCTGGGGAGCACAGAGCTGGCTACCCTTGCACGGACCCAGATTAAAACAGTTGGTGATGTTCATACGGTAACGGAGCAGTATCAGGATAGCTCCAGTATCTATGTGCTTCATTATCTTGCTAATCTTCAGATTGGGGCAAAACAGGGTGAGAAAATGAACCTGCTGCTGGATCGTATGGAGGATATGATCCCTCACTATCGAGATGCAGGGTATCTGCGCTTTATGGCGTACCAGTTGAACTCAAAAGGGAAACCGGATGTTGCTAAACTGAAAGCACTTGCCGGGGATTACCAGAGCCGAGATCAGTATGACCCCCGAATACTACTCTGGATCGCCCGTATTGCGGCATTTGAGAAAGATCAGGAAACATTTCTACAGCAGATACGTTATGCGGCACAGTATTATGCAATTCAGACCCAACAGTTAGATATTTCTGATATAGAGCAGTTGCAGGTCGTGGCTGGAGAAATAGCAGAGGGTGTAGAAATTCACTTCGATGATGACAAGCTTGAAATTAGATTGAGTAAAAAATTGCTCTATCGGATAATGGACGATGCCCGAAAAGTTATTGATGTAAAACAACGAAACAGGCTGTTGAAAGAGTATATGAGCGGCTATAAGGCTGTTGTCCACCATCCCGTTACCCGTGATTCGATGGGGCAGAAAAGGGCACAGTTTACGAACGACCTCTTTAAACAGTTGGTCACATGGAGTGCATTACCACAGTAGGCAGAACTCTGTTTAGGGTAAATGTGTAGTGATTGAGACAACTCGATGAAAAGCCTTCTTAAGGCCCTGTTAGCGTCAGCTATGCTGCTGTTATTTATATCCGTAGCAGTTGCAGGGAATTACACAAAAATTGCGAATGATGGGAGTTTTCTGCCTTTGACGACCATGCAGGGCAGTGGGTTGAATGATTGGGGCTGTACGCAAGACAATGAGACAGGGCTTGTTTGGGAAGTCAAGAAGAGTGACTCAGATCTACGTGACAAAGATAGTACCTACAGTTGGTATAACACGGACCCAAATACCAATGGCGGAAATGCAGGGACCCAAAATGGAGGTAGTTGTTCTGGATCAGCGTGTGACACAGAGGATTTTGTAAGTGCTGTAAACAGTGACGGATTATGTAGCGGGAGTGACTGGTATCTCCCGACTATTGAAGAGCTGAAAGATCTGGTCTTCTGTAGTAACGGAGCTGTTCCAAACTCTGGTGATAGCTGCGGGACATCGGGTACCTATACCAGTCCCACAATTGAGGCCAGTTTTTTCCCTAATGCAGTCCAGTCTCACTACTGGTCAGCATCGACGCCCGCCTTATTGGGGGGGTTTGCCTGGGGTGTAAATTTCAATATTGGTAGTGACAGCATTCAGGGTAAAGGTAGTGAAAGTTATGGTGCTGTTCGTCTTGTTCGGGGTGCGCAGCCAGTGAATGAGGCACCCACCCTATCGGTGATCGGGTCTCAAACAATTAATGCAGATACGCAAGCTGAAATTTCTTTTACTGTAGGGGATGCAGAAACAGCACTGGAGTCACTTGTAGTGACTGCAAGTTCATCCAATACACTATTGATTCCCAATGAAGGAATCTCTTTTAGCGGTAGTGGTTCAAGCCGAACCATAATTGTTACTCCGGCATCAGGAGAGAGTGGCGAGGCAACAATTTCAATTCTGCTTAATGACGGGGTTCGTTCAGAGAGTGTTTCCCAGAGCTTTTCTATCACGGTTAATGCGATACCTGTTGCAACTAGCGCTAGTGTAACCACTACTGAAGATCATGATGCCAGCGGTACACTGCAGGGCAGCGATCTCGATGGAGACAGTCTGAGCTATAGTATCGTCACCCCGCCCCAACATGGAGCCGTAACATTGGAGGGCGGCAATGGCCCAGCCTACAGCTACAGCCCCGATGACAACTACCACGGTACAGACAGCTTCAGCTACCGGGTCCATGATGGCGCAGCAGACTCCAATACAGCCACCATCAGCCTCACCATCGACAGCATCAACGATGTCCCGTTGTCCTTCGATAGTAGCGACACCGCAGATGAAGACAGTGATGCCAGCGGTACCCTGCAGGGCAGCGATATCGATGGAGACAGTCTGAGCTATAGTATCGTCACCCCGCCCCAACATGGAGCCGTAACATTGGAGGGCGGCAATGGCCCAGCCTACAGCTACAGCCCCGATGACAACTACCACGGTACAGACAGCTTCAGCTACCGGGTCCATGATGGCGCAGCAGACTCCAATACAGCCACCATCAGCCTCACCATCAACAGTATCAACGATGTCCCGTTGGCCTTCGACAGTAGCAACACCGCAGATGAAGACAGTGATGCCAGCGGTACCCTGCAGGGCAGTGATATTGATGGAGACAGTCTGAGCTATAGCATCGTCACCCCGCCCCAACATGGAGTCGTAATCCTGGAGGGGGGCAGCGGAGCGACCTACAACTACAGCCCTGCAGCCAACTACCACGGCACAGACAGCTTCAGCTATAAAACAAATGACGGCAACGCAGATTCCAGCACGGCCACTATCAGCCTCACCATCAACAGTATTAATGATGCCCCTGTCATCAGCTTGATTCATGATTTATCCATAGATCAGGATACCTCTACCCCTGCGATAGCATTTACCGTGGATGATGTTGATGGGTTTGGTATTGAGAGTACGCTTACTGTAGATGCCACATCATCCAATATAGAGTTGGTATCACGTAATCAAATGGCTCTGCAAGGGGAGGGTTCTGACTATACCTTGGTGATTACTCCGGCTAGTCACCAGTATGGAGCATCAACAATTACCTTGGCGGTATCCGATGGGGTAGAGAGTAGTCATGTATCGTTTGTTTTGACGGTCCGCTTTGTTAATAGTGCCCCTACTGTTTCAGGTGTACCAGCCACCTCTGCACTGGTTGTGGGTGACTCTTTTAGTTTTGTCCCCCGTATCGAAGACCGGGATGGAGACCCTCTCTCGATTGCTGTGGATAATCTTCCGCAATGGCTTACCTTAAACTCGATAACCGGAGAGATGAGTGGTACCCCGACTCAACTGGATGTGGGCCGATATAGCCATATTTCATTGGTGGTCAGTGATGGGGTTGAGAACGCCTATTTAGCCCCTTTCCTGATCGATGTGTTTGATGTGGAGCAGCTCTCTACAACATTAAACAGTGCTATAAATTCGCCTGCTGAGTTATCTCTCTCCAGTAACTCGGGCAATAGTATTTCGCTCATATGGGATAGCCCGGAACCGGAAGTGAGTGCTCTGGGGTACCGTATTGACCGATTGAGTAAGTCGGGTGATATTGACGAGACCTTCTATACAAAACCGGATGAGACTACTTACACCGATCATGGGCTGGTGCCCATGACAACCTATGATTATCGGGTTTCTGTTTTTGATTCACAGGGGGCATCTCTGCCAGCAAGGTTGAGTGGCACGACCACAGCACTGATCAGTGATGAGATTATCCGCAGTACATTGCAGTTACAGGGAGGTTGGAACCTGATCCATTTACCTCAACAGACTGCAGTGAGTGAAATTAAACAGAAAATTCCTCAGCTTCACTCTGTGTGGGGTTTTAAGAATTGTAGTAAAAAGTGGGAGTATGCCCTGTTTGATGTGGTCGATGGTTCGTCTGTTGCGGGTTCTGAGATTACCCTGCTGGAGCCGGGCAGAGGGTATTGGGTCTATTTAGCCGGTGTTGATAAAAAAGAGCAGATCCGTGCAGAGGTAGAAGGCAAGGCGCTGACCTCACCGATTATTGTTGAGAGCGCACGACTGTACCCTGGCTGGAACAGTATCGGGATTACAGAATCCATTATACTCAATGAGACAGCACTTCCTGAGCAGACCGACACGGTCTGGGGATGGGATGGCTACTGGGTCAGTTACTCCAGCGAGATTCCCCTATTTCTTAACACGCTTCAGCAGTTGGAGGTGAGCAGAGGGTATTTTGTCAACCAGGGTCAATCGAGTCAGGATAGTCACGCCACTTGCTCAGGGGTTTCTTAGCCTCCCAGAGTCCGTTGGACTCACTCTACTAATGGGCCTCTCTTTTCCTGCTGCATGCTCCACATCGAGGCATAGTTCTGTTTACGATCAAGCAACTCTTGATGCGTTCCCCGTTCAATAATTTTCCCCTGCTCCATCACCAAAATCTCATCGGCATCGGCAATGGTAGAGAGGCGGTGGGCAATCACCAGTGTTGTGTGCTGAGTGCTGATCTCTCTCAGCGCATCATTGATCATCTTCTCTGCTGCAGAGTCGAGTGAAGAGGTCGCCTCATCAAAGATCATAATCGGTGGGTTCTTGAGAATGGCACGGGCGATGGCGATACGCTGTTTTTCACCGCCAGAGAGTTTCAGCCCCCGTTCCCCAACCGTAGTTTCATAACCTTGAGGGAGGCCGGAGATGAACGCATGGATATTGGCCATTCGGGCAGCCTCTTCAACCTCACTTTGCGGGGTACCGGGTCGGGCATACTCAATGTTGTAACCGATGGTGTGGTTAAACAGCACCGTATCCTGCGGCACGATACCAATCGCCTTGCGCAGACTCTGTTGTGATACATGACCAATATCAGTGCCATTAATGGTAATGGAGCCGGATTGAGGTTCATAGAAGCGGAACAGCAGCCGCGCCAGTGTGGACTTTCCGGAACCACTCTGCCCCACAATGGCCACCTTGTGTCCTGCCGGAACGGTAAATGAGACATCGTGAAGGATGGGACGGTCCGGGTTGTAGGCAAAATCAACATGGTTGAAATGGATCTCACCCCGCCCGGCCTCAAGGGTCGTTGCATCATCACGATCTACAATTTCAGGCTTCTTCTCCAGTAGCTGGAACATCATATCGATATCAGAGAGGGAGTGTTTGATCTGGCTGTAGACCACCCCCAGAAATCCTAACGGGATAAAGAGCTGGAGCAGAAAGGTGTTGACCAGTACCAGATCACCCAGTGTCATCTCGCCATCGACTACCCCTTGCCCTGCCAGCACCATGATGATGGTGACACCGATGGCAATAATGAAGGATTGGACAAAGTTGAGTGCTGACATCGAGGTCTGACTCTTGACGGCAGCCTCCTCCCACTCCCGCATCTGATGATCGTACTGATCCAGCTCATAGCGCTCATTGCCGAAATATTTCACCGTCTCATAGTTAATCAGGCTATCGACGGCCTGACTGCTCGCATTGGAGTCGCGCTGATTCATGGCAACCCGGAACTTCATTCGCCAGTTGGTGATCAAAAAAGTGGTAAAGATATAGACCCCTACAGTGGAGAAGGTGACGATGGCAAACCAGGGGTT
>DUYW01000088.1 GCA_013349825.1 Gammaproteobacteria bacterium
TTTTCCATCCCCGCCACATGGTGCGGTTGAAGGGAGCTATGGGGATTGGCCATGTACGTTATCCAACGGCGGGCTGCTCCTCTTCGGCTGAAGCGCAGCCATTTTATGTCAACTCTCCGTACGGAATTGCGCTGGCACATAATGGCAATCTCACCAACGCCGCAAAGATCAAGCAGGATCTCTATCTGGAGGATCTGCGCCATATCAATACCGATTCTGACTCGGAAATTTTGTTGAATGTGTTTGCGCACGAATTGCAACATATGGGCAAGTTGCGCCTGGAGGTCGACGATATTTTTGCTGCGGTCTCCGGTGTTCACCGCCGTTGTGAGGGAGGATATGCTGCCACAGCGCTGATTACCGGATATGGTGTTGTGGCGTTTCGTGACGCCTATGGTATCCGTCCCCTCTGTATTGGTGAGCGTGAAGCTGAGGGAGGACGTATGGAGTATATGGTTGCCTCAGAGAGTGTGGCAGTAGATACCTTGGGCTTTACACTGATACGAGAACTTGATCCCGGTGAGGCAGTTTATATCAGTGAGGATGGAGTGCTCTCCAGCAAGCAGTGTGCAGAGAACCCCGTGTTAGCCCCCTGTATTTTTGAGCATGTATATTTTGCCCGTCCAGACACAATTTTGGATAATGTTCACGTCCACAAAGCGCGACTGAGAATGGGGGAAAAGCTGGCTACCAAGATTCTGCGTGAGTGGCCAAATCATGATATTGATGTGGTGATACCGATCCCGGACACCAGCCGTACTGCAGCCTCGCAGCTTGCCTATACGCTGGATATTGTCTATCGAGAAGGTTTTATCAAGAATCGCTATATAGGTCGAACCTTTATTATGCCGGGACAGAAGCTGCGAAAAAAATCGGTACGACAGAAACTTAATCCTTTGGGGCTGGAGTTCAGGGGAAAGAATGTATTGTTGGTTGATGACTCTATTGTGCGGGGTACAACCTCGGCGCAGATCATCGAAATGGCTCGTAGTGCAGGAGCCAATAAGGTCTATTTTGCCTCAGCGGCACCAGCTGTGCGTTATCCCAATGTCTATGGGATTGATATGCCGGTTGCTTCAGAGTTGGTTGCGCATGGGCGCACAGAAGCAGAGGTGGCGGAGTGGATTGGTGCAGATCGGTTGATTTTTCAAGATCTGCAGGATTTGATTGACTCGGTGCGAGAGGGGAACCCTCAAATCAAACAGTTTGATACCTCTGTATTTGATGCCAATTATGTAACGGGTGGTATCGATGATACCTATCTGCAAGCACTGGAAGCGTCCCGTTGTGATTCAGAGAAGAGCAAGAGTAATAGTGAAGATGATGATGAGGTGCTAGGTGTTTATAATACCAATTGATCTTCTTTGATAGTATTGGCTGGATGTTACGATTGCTGTTTCTTTAAAGGCACCTTTTAAAACCTTTGCGCAGACGAGTGCTTGCGTGATATTTTCGCTGTTTTCATTCTGCGGAAATTGACAAGATAAAACTATGATTGATCCAGACGAGTACGGTTTTTCCACGCTGGCGATTCGTGCCGGGCATGAGCGCACCCATGAAGGGGAACATGGGGAACCGATCTTTCCTACCTCCAGTTTTGTCTTTAACTCTGCAGAGCAGGCGGCGGCACGCTTTTCGGGGGAAGAGCCGGGTAATATCTACGCCCGCTTTACCAACCCTACGGTGCGAATCTTTGAGCAACGGCTGGCTGCACTGGAGGGGGCAGAACGTTGTGTCGCTACCTCATCCGGTATGGCGGCAATTCTCGCAACTTGTATGGGAGTGCTGAAAGCGGGGGACCATGTGGTGGTCTCGCGTAGTGTGTTTGGTACCACGGTGGTCCTCTTCAACCAGTTTATGGCCAAGTTTGGCGTGGAGGTCAGCTATGTTTCACTGATTGATCTGAATGGGTGGGAACAGGCTATTCAAGCCAACACCAAGCTACTCTTTCTGGAGACTCCGGCCAACCCGTTAACACAGGTGGGAGATATCAGTGCATTGGCGGATATTGCACATCAGCATGGGGCTCTGTTGGCAGTGGATAATGTCTTTTGTACGCCTGCGCTACAACAACCGCTAGCGCTGGGAGCGGATATCGTGATCCACTCGGCAACTAAATATATTGATGGTCAGGGGCGGGCTGTGGGTGGCGCAGTCGTGGGTTCTGAAGCGCTGGTTGGGGCTGATGTCTACGGTTTTTTGCGTACCGCTGGGCCGACCATGAGTCCATTCAGTGCCTGGATATTTCTTAAAGGGTTGGAGACACTGAAGTTAAGAATGGAGGCGCATACCCGTAGTGCCACAGTGTTGGCAGCGTGGTTGGAGCAGCAGCCTCAAGTCACCAGAGTTCACTATCCGGGGTTGGAGAGTCACCCCCAGTATGCGCTTTCGGCAAGACAACAGAGCGGTGCGGGTGGAATCCTCTCGTTTGAGCTGGAAGGGGGGGAAGAGGCGGCGTGGAAGCTGATTAATGCGACAGAGATGGTCTCGATTACAGCCAATCTTGGTGATACTAAAACGACCATTACCCATCCGGCGACCACCACCCATGGGCGACTCTCTGCAGAGGATAAGGAGCTGGCGGGCATAACGAATGGATTAATTCGTGTGGCGGTTGGGCTGGAAGAGGTTGAGGATCTGAAAAGAGACCTGAGCCGTGGGTTCTGATGTTCTGACCGAGAATCCAATAAGAGGAGATCTCTTTCAGGCCGTGGAGCAGGTACTCAAATTGACACTGTTGGAAGAGAAGCTAGAGGCAACTGAACGGCTCTATAAACGGTGGCAATTGGGGGAGTATCAGTTATGTTCGGCAGAACCTCCCTGTCCAATTGGTCAGGCAGGCCATCCACTCAAACCAGAATTGGTGCCTCCACGAAAACTGAAACGTAGACGTCTGGGATCTCCCGAGGGGCACGCCTCAATGTTGCATGCCATTGCCCATATTGAGTTCAATGCGATCAATCTTGCATTGGATGCAGTTTATCGTTTTCGAGAGATGCCTGAGGCCTATTATGAAGATTGGCTGCGAATAGCCGATGAGGAGCGTTACCACTTTCAGTTGATACAAGCGCGGTTGGTTCAACTGGGGTATACGTATGGTGATTTTCCTGCTCATAACGGCCTGTGGGAGACTGCGCAACAGACGGCTGGGGATGTGTTGCTACGGATGGGATTGGTGCCACGTATTCTGGAGGCGCGTGGTCTGGATGTGAATCCGGGGATTATGGAAAAGTTGGGTTCAATCGGGGACCGTGAAAGCGTTGAGGTGCTAAAGGTGATTTTGCATGATGAAGTGGGTCATGTGAAGGCGGGAACAGTCTGGTTTCGTTATCTTTGTGCGCAGCGTGATATGGACTCGGAACAGACCTTTGAGCAGCTGGTAAGGGAGTATGTTCCCTATGCGATTCGTGGGCCTTTTTATGAGGTTGGACGGGAGGAGGCTGGCTTCACCAAGAGAGAGATGGAGTTTCTTCGGCAGATGGATTTACAGGCTCGAGGAAAACCTTCGGCCTGTATAGGGAGCACATGAGCTGTCTATAGTGCGGCGGTAAAGTCAGATCGAGAGAATTAATGACTACGGCTACTTCAGCACTTCTGCGCGTAAAGATGCGGCATAGGAGTTTCGGGCTGTTTTCATAATGGCAATTTTACGTTCAAGCAGGGCGATCTCTTGGTTAACAATACGTATGCTGACAATTCTTCCTTTTGCTGTTTCGCTTAGAGAGTCAATCTCATATTCTCTATCATCGATTGTGATTGTTTTGCTCTGGTCATCAATCATAATTGTTCACTCCTCATTCACGGGGTACTGGGTGCCTCTAAATGGTGACTCTAGCACTTCTGGATAAGCCAGGGCGAGGGCCAAAATTATCCAAGATAAAGTTAGTAAGTGATTGTAATTCTATTGCTTGCTAACACAGCGACTTGGAAATTTTAGACTCAAAACCAGATTCAAGGCACTTACTCATCATGTTGTTAGATCTACCCTATATTATTTCGAGTCGATAAGATAGTACACTGTTACATCATACCGGCCGCAAATGAAAAAAACAGAGCTTTTCATCTCTTTCTGATTTCAGAGCTATAATGTTTTATAGAATTTTCAGCATCCATGATTGCGTGAAGCCAGCTTCACGGATTTAACCTACTAACCAAAATAGGTAGCGGTTTCCCAAGGCATCTTCTTTTTGATCTTTTCCAGGATTGAGTGTTTGGCTGAACGCACCCCCTCCTTCAAAGGTAAATAGGTGTAGCTCAACGATACGATATGTTGGTCGCTGGGACCGATTATATCTCGAACCAGAGTGATTTCTGTTTCGGAGAAAAAATATTTGAATTCGGTGATAAACCCAATGCTTTTTGTAATAGCATTGCCATACTCTTTATCACACATCGTTTTTAACTGACGAAATGTTGAGCCGTTTTCTGTCCACTCCACAAAGATGTTGTAGAGTTTCTGGTTGGATGCAAACTCAAGCCAGGCATCGTGAATTGTGCCAAATTGATTGAACTCTGAATAACTCTGTATCCTGATTGATGGCAGTGTATTGCTGTACCCTTTGTAGCCTAGGCCCTTTTCAAATGTGGCGTGGCTCTTGGATAAGGAGTTATGTACTTGTGACAAATTTTGCCGCCCAATCCTGAATCCTAACTTGCTGCTGGCATTGTTGAATTGTAAGATATTGAATGGCATGGTAAGTCTCCGGAGTCAATTCAAGATACCTATAATTCTGCAAATTTTATGCCTTATGGTGGAAGGAAGAGAATGGAGCCCTTTCTGGGGCTTATTGATAACCCAAGACTGTTTTCATTGGCATAATAGCCACCTCTTTGGTCAATAAACGCCTCCTATCTGTAGTCTTAATGTAGTGTTCTTTAAACGCAAAAACAGCAAAGAAAGGGTTATCTATCGTCACTCTGATGATGATTGTGGAGAGGTTGTTGTCGTTGATAAAGGGAAAATCAGGTTTCTCAAGTTTGGTAATCACATCAAACAGGGGGGTATAGATCTCACAAACCCTGACTCTGTTTATCTGGAATATCAGCAGTCTATGCTTAGTGTG
Source organism: Gammaproteobacteria bacterium (assembly GCA_013349825.1). Lineage (GTDB taxonomy): Bacteria > Pseudomonadota > Gammaproteobacteria > Thiopontia. The sequence continues at coordinate 5,064 of DUYW01000088.1, forward strand.
TTTGATGCTGGGTCGTTTGCAAAGTGCCTGTGTCTGGGGTTGGGTGCAGGGTCTATACCGAAGTACATACACCAGAACAAACTATGTGAAAGACTCAGTGTTGTCGAGATTAACCCTGTGGTGATTGATGTTGCGAGAGAGTACTTTGCTCTACCAACGGATGTAGCTGTTATTAATGATGATGCCCTGGACTTCGTGCGTAGGACAGTGATGACTTACGACTTGGTGATTGTAGATATTTTCACTAAATCGGGTACACCCTGTGAGTTCAAAACCTTCTCTTTCTACCGCTCTCTTCATGAGCTGTTGAGAATAGGGGGGGTAGTGGTACTGAATACATGGGCTTCAGATTTCAATAAACTGCTGCTTGAAGAGACGCTCGGTAAGATCTTCGATAATGTTCAGTTTGTGAAGGTGTCAACGAACCACATCGTTTTTTGTAGAAGGTTTTCCTGAGCTTCTCTGGTTGGTTTGGTTGTGAGTAACATTAGTGGGTGTAGATATTGTATTTTGAGTGGACGGCATCAGCCTCGCTTACCAAGGATGGTGAGCGGGTTTTTTACTGTTGGTCGAGATAAATGTAAGATCACGGCTATGACCAGATCAGAGGTGCCTCTGGAGGATGCGGCAGCTACAGTGAACTCGATTATTGACCAGAGGGTTGGTCAAGTTGGTTCAGATAGTAGGCTATGTGCCTAATACACTCATTCCCATGTACGCAAAAACAACTATGCTCGCTACGATGTAGGTCGTCCCGTCAGAGTATTCCAAAAACCAATCTACAAGTTTTGTTACTTTGGGTTTCACAGTCTTTTCCTTAAGCCGTATCAAATTTTGCTGCCCTCACAACCAAATCTATTTGGCTGCTCCAACAGTGGGGCGTGGGCATTATAGAGAGCTATATGAATGGTATCAATGGGTGAAATGCAAAATATAAAATGTTATGACTGCTACAAGGTCCACTTCAAGCTTGGCAAGGAGTTTGGCCGGTTGTTGAAATTCGCCATTAATCGGTAAAACTAAGAGTCATAAAATCATCGATCAACGAGTGAGTGGGTTTTTTGTTGCTTGTGAATTGAAGGTTTTCCACAAACTAAGGAAAGCCTTAGGCTGTAGGTAATATTAGTAGTTGTGGATATTATTTTCGGGATATTGCTATCTGTTATCAAATTGTCCTCGTGTTATTAAAAAACAGTAATTTAGTAATAAGGTGAGGTTCTAATGAAAAAAGTTGGTTCTGAATCGAGCTATCAGTTAGATATGTTAACTTTCTGATTTGATTTCTTGTCTTATTTCCCAATCTTACGGTGTGTAAAAGAGAATGAGAGTTCTTCACATTGCCTGTGGATAACTCTGTGCGTAACTATTTGCTGGCTGTTTTGCGATAGATGAAAAGCGCTAATCAGGCTGAATGCTTAAAAAATAAGCAGTGAAATGTTCCTCTATTTTTTGCTTGTGAGAGGCGATTTAGTTTCCGGCTCTTTAGAGATCCTGTGGAGAACAAGATGAGCTGGGGCTTTCAAGAAGAGAATCCTTAAGGGAGGGTAGAGGAGCCTGTTGGTGAACTGGAGCGGCACATTTCATGAGTGAGTTGAGTTATTTGACTCATGTTGATCATACCCCCTTAAATACAATACGGAAGTTGGTCTGACACGCATGTGAGGTGTGCGGGCCGGGTAATCTATAGCTGGTGTATCAACGCATGAATTCGTGCCGGAGCACTTCTCTGAGCGGGCGGTGTCTTGATGAAGGATTCCATAGCCATTCTACAGCAGCCCATGCTGGCCCGATGATCAGTAATGCCAGGATTATGGGCCAGAAGCCAGAAAATATAGCAATGAGGCTTAGAGGGTTTTCGGCCCCATCAGGATTGCCGGATGGTTTAAGTACGCTGTCGAGCAGAAGCCAACGGTTGAGCCATATGATGAGGAGGTATGTGGGCAGACCGATGAGTAGGTATATCACGATTTCCATGTGTGTGGATTATAGCGCATGAATCTCACCATCATTGAAAATCTCAGATTTGAGCACACTTACAAATACAGCCAAAACAGAGAGTAAGTCTGCATGTGTTTGTGGCTCCGCTCACTGGAAGCGGTGGGTGGGGTTTTTACTGTCTGTTTGAAACCCGAACTGATAAGATCAGAAGTCTATGGATTCAATTTTACAAAAGCTCAAAGGTGGTGACAGAAGATCAATTGGCCAATCAGAAGAGATGGTGGATGAAGTTCTGAAGCAACCTGGTTTATCCAGTGTATTGGTTCTCAACAATGAACTCTCATTGGGATGCGTAACCTCCGCAGTGAATCACATCATTGATCGGATGATTGATTCTTCAGGAAGTGGGGGGCCGTGGTTTTGGTCTCTTTACTTTGAATGAGAGAAAAGCGAGGACAGGACGCAACCCCAGAACTGGGGAGTCTGTAGAAGTGTCAGACTGTTACAAGGTCCACTTTAAGTCTGGACAGGAACTCCGGGAGCGGGTGAACGAGAGCGTAGGTGAGTGACTGTTGCACTTCAGGTGGTTGCGCTGCGGAGCCAGTGGATAAGCAGTGTCCAGAGTGTAAAGAAAAGGGCGGCAGTGTTTCAAGTAGGACGATAAGTCACCACATCAAACAGGTATGGGAGTGGGGTGAGCATGATGATAAATTCTTTTTTTGTGACTCTCCTGGTTGCAGTGTTGTCTATTTCTCTGAAAGGGGGCAATTGATACGAAAATCAGATCTGCACACTGAGGTTGGAATCAAGAGTAGTATGGATAGAGCTTTGCTCTGTTACTGCTATGGCATCACCACTGTAGATTACAGAGAGAATCCAGAAGTGAAGCAATTTGTGATCAATCAGACTCGGCAGAATCAATGTTCCTGTGAGACTTCGAATCCGTCAGGTCGATGTTGTTTGAAGGACTTTTCTCGAAAGAATTGACTGCATGATGGATAGATTTTTGTTGTTCGTGCATTGATGGTTCTGTCAAAACTAAGGGAATCCTTAGGTTGTGAGTAATATTAGTGGTTGTGGATATTATATTTTGGTAGTGTCTTTCCTTGGCAGGATTGTTCCTGCGTTATTAAAAAACAGTAATTTAGTAATAGGATGAGGTTCTAATGAAAAAAGTTAGTTCTGTGTCGAACTATCAGTGTGTTATTTAATAAATGTAATTTGTTTTCTCGATAATTTTATCAATCTAGCGGGGGTTATAAGGTAACAGAGGTTCTTCACACTGCCTATGGATAACCCTGTGTATAACTATTCTCTGACTATTTTTCGATAGATGAAAAGCAGTAATCAGGCTGTGTGCTTAAAAAATAAGCAATTAAGTATTCCTCTATTTTTTGCTTGGTGAGAGTCCCGTTACCAGCATAACCAGCAACGGGAGCTTCTGAATATGGTGTCCTCACCACCCGATTAGTCTCCTCCTCCGGTAGTGGGACGCGGCGTATTGTAGAGAGGCATATTGATCTGTGTAACTGTACTAGATGGTAGTTATACGGCAGACTAGAAACCAGTAAGGTACACCACTATGACTGAATCCAATTTTCATTGGAGGATGTTTCAGCAGCAGTGAACCACATCATAGGCCGCATGATTGACGCATTTGGAAGTGGCAATCGTGTTGAGGTTCGTGGTTTCGGTGGTTTCTCTCTGCGTCAGAGAGGACTTGGTTTTTTCCGGCAGAAAAGAAGATATGCCTTTCCGTATTGAAGTGTTCTCAAAAGGGCTGAGAAGGACGCTGGTCTCTCACGCAGGCGGCATACCAATTGAACATTTTACACCTAGAGATCCATCGAACTGTAAAGACACACATGAGCCGATTGGGTGTGCTGAAAGAGGTGAGGGATCGCATTCAGGGCCACTCTATGAGTGTTGTGGCCAGCAAACACTATGATCGCTATGACTACCTGGCAGAGAAGCGAGCAGGGTTATTGAAGTGGGAAGCAGAGCTGAAGCGGATTGTTGGTGAACAGGCAGACAATGTAGTGCAGTTGCACGGTTGATCATCAATTGTTTTAGTTTACTTGACGAAAATGTAAACAATACTACAATATATGTTGTATATAAAACATGTGTCGGAGAAGGATATGGAGCATCAGTTTCAAGCAGTGCCGCACAAAGATGAGCGTTCATCTCTGGCAACCATGGTTACTCGTCTGTTTGAGCATTGGGAGTTATCAATGGTTGAACAGGCATCATTGCTTGGTATTTCAGAAAGTAACCGGGCAACTCTGTCTGGTTACAGGAATGGTAAGCCAGTATCAACTAATCGTGATCAGCTGGATCGTATAGGGCATATGCTGGCGATTCATAAAAATCTGCGGCTGTTATTTCCTGAGAATAGAGAGCTTGCGTACCGCTGGATGAAGAGCAGAAATAAGGCGTTCGAAGGACTTTCTCCGGTGGATGTGGTGGTTGAGTATGGTTTTCAAGGGTTGCTTATGGTTAGAGGCTATCTGGATCGGGCTAGGGGACAATAGTGGGTTCACTCTTTCAAAATCTAGCTGTTGCTGATGTTCATCAGTGTCTGTTTAGGAACATTGTCTCATTAAGGGAATCGGAGGATCTTTTTGATGACCTCAGTGATGACGAGGCAGATCAACAGATCGCATTGAGCTTTGAGATGAACACGAAGCCGTCATGGTATGTTTCAAATAATCCCATTATTGATAGGCCGTTTGAGGAGTCTACATGGAATGATGCTGTTGAATATCCATTTAGAGAATGGGCACAGAGTCGCTTTTCAGATGGAACCTATGGGGTTTGGTATGGCTCAGACAGTCTAGAGACCACATTGCATGAAACAGTGTTTCATTGGACGAAGTTTCTGGATGATTCTGATTTTCTGGATGAGAGTGTGTCGATCCAACGGAAGGTGTACACAGTACAGTGCGATGCTGCTCTGCTCGATTTTCGGCCCCATGTCGATGAGCACCCGGCACTGATTCATTCAACGGACTACAGCTTCTCTCATCAAATAGGTAGTCGAATTAAACGAGAGGGGCATCCGGGGTTGGTCACAATATCAGCAAGGTGTGAAGGTGAAAATTTTGCCATCTTTAATGCATCTGTTCTGAGTAACCCTCATCAAGAATGTTACCTGACGTACCGGAAAAGCGAGAACGAAATCAATGTGGAAAGACGGCCAGGTGAAATTGTGCTGGTTATATCTTTGCATTAACGTAAGCGTCTAGCGAACTACATCTAGCCCCACCGAATTTATCTCGCCACAATAACCCTCTCACCACAATTGAGGATAGATAGATGAGTCGGGAAGAGTATT